>JBCCSW010000202.1:0-7694 GCA_039199465.1 Pseudomonadota bacterium | reverse complement strand
TATTTAGACTCCATCATCCCTTGAACCACCCTGCCCTTGCAGAAACGATGAACACGCGGGTCATCGCGCGTGCACACGATGATCTCATGGCGCACACGACTGCGCTCACTGCTTGGTGAAGGCCGCAATCGCTCGGGCGCCGAACACCCGCACCGAACCGCAGTCCCTGAGAGACGGCGGCCGAACGGGGACGCCGCCTGACGGTGGTCGTCGGCGGTCGCGATCGCGAGGAGACGGCGCGCAGCGTGGCGTCCGTCAATCAGCACAGGGCGTGACGGACAGAACCGACTGGCGCTGCGGGGTTCCTCGCGCGCCGGCAAGCGCAAAAACCCCAGCTTTGGGGTGAAACCGCTACCGTCCGGCGCCCGCCCTTGCCCGGTGGCGGCCAGGCGCCCATAACCGATACCGCGACTGCGTCATGGACAAGGAACGATGGATCCCGCGCTCTGGTGGACCGCCGCCGCCATCCTACTGCTGCTGATGGCCTCAGGCTTCTTCTCGGGCAGCGAGACGGCACTTACCGCCGTCGACCGCGCCAACATGCATCAGATGGCCTCGAAGGGCTCGAAAGGTGCGCGCACCGCGCTCGACCTGACCGAGGATAACGAGCGGCTGATCGGCTCCATCCTGCTCGGCAACAACCTGGTCAACGTACTCGCCACGGCGCTGGCGACGACCTTCTTCACGGCGACGCTGGGCGACGCGGGTGTGGCCTATGCCACCATCGTTATGACCATCCTGGTGACGGTCTTCGCCGAGGTGGCGCCCAAGACCTATGCCATCACCAAACCCGATCAGACGTCAGTGCGCGTGGCCCCCTCGATCCGCGTCGCGGTGCGGGTCTTCGCGCCGGTCGTGGGGGCGATCTCGATGATCGTGCGCAGCACCTTTCGTCTGCTCGGTCTGAACGTCGATGCCGATGCCCATGCGCTCGCGCCTTATGACCGGCTGAAGGGCCAGATCGCGATGCACGCCTTCGAGGGCAGCGTCGCCAAGGACGACCGCGACCGCCTGATCGCCGCGCTGGACCTGCGCGAGCGCGAGGTGGCCGAGATCATGCGCCACCGGCGCGATATCGAGAGCATTTCGCTGGACGAGGGGCCCGAGGCGATCGTCAATTTCTGCCTTGCCTCGGCCCATACCCGCATCCCGATCTGGCAGGGCGAGCCCGAGAACATCGTCGGCATCCTGCATGCCAAGGATCTGCTGCGCTCGGTCGCGCGGCAGATGCAGACGGCGGCCGACACGACCGCGGCGATCGCCTCGCTCGACGTCATGGCGGTCGCCATGAAGCCCTGGTTCGTGCCGGACACCCGGCCGCTTGAAGATCAGCTTCGCGCGTTCCTGAAGCGCCGATCGCATTTCGCGCTGGTGGTCGACGAATACGGCGTGCTTCAGGGCCTCGTGACGCTGGAAGACATCCTGGAGGAGATCGTCGGCGAGATCACCGATGAGCATGACATCGACATCGAACGCTTTGAGCGCGAGGCCGACGGCTCGGTCCTCGTCCCGGGCTCGATGACGATCCGCGATGTGAACCGCGCCTTCGATTGGGAGCTGCCGAGCGAGGAGGCTACGACCATCGCAGGCCTCCTGATCCACGAGGCGCAGGCGATCCCGACCGAGGGCCAGGTCTTCCTGTTCCACGGCGTCCGCTTCACGGTGCTGGAGCGCGACCGCCACCAGATCATGAAGCTGCGCCTGAAGCGCCTCGCCAGCGTGGCGGCCTGAGCCGTGCTCTGCCTCGACCGCTTTGTCGAGGCGCAGACCGGCGTCGTGGAGCGGGCACTGGCCGAGCTTCGGGCCGGGCAGAAACGCAGCCATTGGATGTGGTTCGTGCTGCCGCAGCTCACCGGCCTCGGCTCCTCGCCCATGGCGCAGCGCTATGCGATCCGGGATCTGGAGGAGGCGGTCGCCTATCTGGAGCACGCGGTCCTCGGCCCGCGCCTGTTGCAGGCGGTGACTGCGTTGCAGGCCCACGAGGTCAAGCTTGCCTCGGCGATCCTGGGCCCGGTGGATGCGCGCAAGTACCGGTCGTGCCTGACCCTGTTCGAGCATGCGGCCGAGGCGTCGGGACACGATCCCGCGCCGTTCTCTCGCGCGCTCGACGCCTTCTATGCCGGCGAGCGCTGCGGCACCACGCGCCAGGCCCTCCTCGCCGGCTGAGCGCCTCGCCACCACGGGAGAGAGCCATGAAAGCCGCCCTCTATCGCCGCTTCGGTCCTGCCGCCGAGGTGATCGAGATCATCGAGATGCCGACGCCCGATCCCGCGCCCGGCGAGGTGCTGGTCGAGGTCCATGCCTCAGGCGTCAATCCGACCGATGTGAAGCTGCGGGCCGGCACGCGGGCCGGCGCGACGATGGACTATCCGCACATTATCCCGCAGAGCGACGGCGCCGGCGTCGTCGTGGCCATCGGCGAGGGCGTCGAAAGCGCACGCCTCGGCCAGCGGGTCTGGCTTTGGAATGCGCAATGGCGCCGCGCCCACGGCACGGGCGCGAGCCATATCGCCCTGCCCGCGGCCCAGGCCGTAGCCTTGCCGGACGCTGCGAGCTTTGCCGAGGGCGCCTGTCTCGGCATCCCGGCATTGACTGCCTGGGCGGCCGTGCTGGGCGACGGGCCGGTCGCGGGGCAAACCGTTCTGGTGACCGGCGGTGCGGGCAGCGTCGGGCGCTATGCGGTCCAGATGGCACGGCTGGCCGGTGCCGAGGTGATCACCACCGTCTCCTTGCCCGAGAAGGCGGCGCATGCATGCAGCCATGCCAACCCGGCCCACCACGTGATCGACTATCGCCGCGAAGACGTGGCCGAACGGGTGATGGAGATCACCGGCGGGCGTGGCGTCGGGCGCATCGCGGAGGTCGATTTCGGCGCCAACCTCGCCGCGACCGAGCGGATCCTCGCCGACTGCGGCACGGTCGTCGCCTATGCCTCGGCCGCCAGCAGGACGCCCGAGCTGCCGTTCTATCCGCTGATGTTCCGCAACATCAGGCTGTGGATGCTGATCGTCTACCTGCTAGACGACGAGCGCCGGCGCGCGGGCGAGGCGGCGCTTGGCCGCTGGCTGGCCGACGGCGCGCTGTCGCATGCGGTAGCCGAGCGCTACGCGCTGTCGGCAACCGCCGCCGCGCATGAGGCGGTCGAGGCCGGCGATAGGCTCGGCACCGTCGTGATCGACCCTGCCGGCAACTGATGCCGGCGCCGTGCAGGGGTCAGTCGAAGTGGCGAGCGCGCACCGCCTCGATGTCGTCGCCGGTCGTGGCACCTGCGCGCAGGCTCTCGCCCGAAGCGACGTCGAGGCTCGCGCCATAGCCCGTCGCGATCGCGATCAACGCGCGCTTCACGAAGCTGCTCGCTTCCGTATCGGCGATCGGCGTGCCGCCTGTGATTGCAACATCAGTGGAACGCATCTCGAAGTCGATCGACGCCATAGCACCCTCCGCAAAAACTACTTACCAACGCGTAGAAGTAGGAATGTGTACTTTCTCACCTCTTTGCTGACTTTGAAAATACAGGATTAACCATAGTTCGGACCCAGAATCCTACTTGGGAACGCAAATACAGGCTAAGCGAGCGCCAGGCCGGGCGAATGCGCGCACCACGCGAGATTGCGCCGCAAGCGAGCATCACCGCCCCGCCTTACGTGCCGAATGGGAACAGTTTCCATGCTTCGCAACGGGGCATCACGATGGGTTGGCGCCGCCCTGTCCCGTGAACGGGGACGCAGACGGGAGATCACGGCATGGGGATGCCCGGCTGCTCGACCGGCACGTGATAGCCGCGCTGGACCGCCGGGCGCTCGGCGAGGCGGACATACCAGTCACGCACGGCGGGAAAGTCGTTGAGATGGATCTGCTGCCACTCGAACCGCGAGATCCAGGGCCAGCAGGCCATGTCCGCGATGGAGTAGTCGTCCCCCGCGACATGGGCGTTCTTCGCGAGCTGCCGGTCCAGCACGTCGTAGAGGCGGCGCGTCTCCTTGCCGTAGCGGTCCTCGGCATAGGCGGATTTGCCGGCGTTGTACTTCAGGAAGTGGTGCGCCTGGCCGGCCATGGGGCCGAGGCCGCCCATCTGCCACATCAGCCACTCGATCACTTTGAGCCGCGCCGTCCCCTCGCCCAGGAAGCGGCCGTGCTTCTCGGCCAGGTAGATCATGATCGCGCCCGACTCCATCAGCGTCAGGGCGCTGTCGCGATCGCGGATTGCGGGGATCCGGTTGTTCGGCGCGATGGCCAGGAACTCGGGCGCGAACTGCTGGTCCTTGGTGATGTCGATCGGGTGCACCGCATGCGGGATGCCCAGTTCCTCGATTAGGATCGAGACCTTGCGCCCGTTCGGCGTGCTCCAGGTGTAGAGATCGATCATCGCGCCCTCCCTCTCCGTGTCGGGGGCTACGATGCGGGCCGCCCTGTGCCGCGCCAAGGCGCCTGCCTCGGGATGCTACCAACGGCGCGGCGCCTCAGACGTGCTGGCCGCCGTTGATCTCGATCTCGGTCCCGGTGACATAGCTTGAAGCGGGCGAGCATAGGTAGAAGATGACGTCGGCCACCTCCTTGGTGGATCCGAGGCGGCGCATCGGGATCAGTTCGGCCAACTTCTCGGTGCCCGGCGACAGGATCGCGGTCTCGATCTCGCCCGGCGCGATGGCGTTGACGCGGATGCCGTGCGGGCCGAAGTCATGCGCCATCTCGCGGGTAAGCGCCGCCAACGCCGCCTTCGATGTCGAATAGGCGGCACCGGCGAAAGGGTGCACTCGGCTGCCCGCGATCGAGGTGACGTTCACGACCGCGCCGCGGCACTCCTTCAGCTCGTCGAACAGCCCGCGCGCCAGCACGATGGCGGCGAAGAAGTTGACATGGAACACGCGGCCCCAGTCGCGGAGATCGGTGTCGAGGGTATTCAGCCGCTCGCCCTTCGGCCCCTTGGGCGAGATGCCGGCATTGTTCACCAGGGCCTCAAGCCGCGCCGGTCGGCCGGTGCCGTCGTCGAGGCGGCGCTTGATCTCGGCGACCGCATCGATGGTCGATTGCGGGCTGGCGAGGTCGAGCTGGATGTGATCCTCGGGCCCGGCGGGCCATGGACAATTCTCGGGGAAGGCATGGCGCGAGCAGGTGATGACGCGCCAGCCCTCGGCCGAGAAGCGCTTGACCGTGGCGTGCCCGATCCCGCGCGAGGCACCGGTCAGCAGCAGCGTCGGTCGGCGCGCACCGGCCCCCCTGCCCGAGCTCTCCTCCCTGTCCGGCCGGGGATCGGTGGTCCCGTGATCTTCCTGCATTGCATCCTCCGGAACGGCCGACCGCAGGGTGGCGCGCCCGGCGAGCGGAGGCAAGGGCGCGCCATCAGGATCGCAAGGCGCTCGGTCCGCCGCCGCCCGTCGATACGGATGCCGGCCTGCCTGCTATCCATGCCGACCCGCATGGTCTAGGAGGCCGCGATGACCCAGGACGCAGAGGCAGCGACGCCCGACACCGCAGCGCAGTTCCGGATGGCGGCGGCAGCCGATGGCGCCGCGATCAGCAGGATCCACGCGGAGGGGCTGGCGAGCGGCCATGCCTCGTTCCGCGAGGCGCCTTATCCGGCCGAGACGGCATGGCAGGCGACGGACGGCGGGATCGTCCGCGTCGGCGTCGGTGTTGCAGGCCTCTTCGGCTGGGCCAGCGTCACGCCCAGTTCCGACCGCTGCACCTATGCCGGCGTCGGCGAGGTCAGTCTTTATGTCGCCCGCAGCGCTCGGGGGCGTGGCCTAGGCGGCGCCCTGCTCGCCGATCTCGCGGCGGCGAGCGAGGCGGCGGGGTTCTGGACGCTTACCGCGCAGATCTTCCCGGAAAACGAGGCCAGCCTAAGCCTGTTCGCCCGATCGGGCTTCCGGGTCGTGGGCGTGCGTCGCCGGCTCGGGCGCATGACCTACGGCCCGTTGGCCGGGGAGTGGCGCGACGTCGTCGCGATGGAACGGCGGAGCGAGACCGTCGGCGTCACGGATTGAGGCGCTGCACCGTCCAGTCGGTGGCGTCGGGTCTCACGCGGCGCCATTGGAACCGGTCGTGCAGGCGGAAGGCGCCGTCGGCCCAGAATTCCATCTCGACCGGTCTGATGCGGAAACCGCCCCAATGCGGCGGGCGTGGCGGGTTCAGCGGATAGCGCGCCGCCGTCGCCGCGACCTTGGCCATCAGCGCCGCCCTGCTGGAGAGCGGGCGTGACTGCGCACTGGCCCAGGCGCCGATCCGGCTCTGATAGGCGCGGCTGTCATAGTAGGCGTCGGCCTGCGCGCCATCGACCCGCTCGACCGGACCGCGCAGGCGCAGCTGCCGGCCGAGCGACTTCCAATGCAGGTTGGCCGCCGCCTTCGGATGCGCCGCGAGCTCGGTGCCCTTTTTGCCTTCGTAGTTCGTGTAGAAGACGAAGCCGCCGGTCAGGGGATCGTCCTCGATTTCCTTCAGCAGGACGATGCGCACATTGGGCAGGCCGTCGCCGTCGACCGTGGCCACGGCCATGGCGTTGGGGTCGTTCGGCTCGGATTTGGTTGCCGTCTCCAGCCAGGCCTGCGCCAGCGCGAAGGGATTGTCGCCGGCAAAGATGCCAGTCGGGCTCGTGGCTTTGTCTTCGGGCCGGACGTCTTCTGCGGATGTGCTCATCCTGCGCTCTCCTGCCGCGCGACCGCGGCATCGTTGCTTTACGTATGGGTCAGTGACCCCGCTTGATGGTCGCAGCGATATTTCCTAAACGGCTCCACCGACCAAGCCCGGAAGACGCGATGCCGCGCCCCCCGCGACGTCCGCACGAGGAGATCTCCCCCCAATGCAGTCCACGATGATGTCGGGCAAGCGCGGATTGATCCTGGGCGTGGCCAATGACCGTTCGATCGCCTGGTCGATCGCCAAGATGTGCGCCGATAACGGGGCCGAGCTGGCCTTCACCTATCAGGGCGAGGCGCTGGAGAAGCGCGTACGTCCGCTGGCCGACAGCGTCGGCGCGCCGATCGTGCTGCCCTGCGACGTGACCGATACCGCCTCGGTCGACGCGGTGTTCGAGCGCATCGCGGCCGAATGGGGGCAGCTCGATTTCCTGGTGCATGCCATCGCCTATGCCGACAAGAACGAGCTGAAGGGCCGCTATGTCGAGACCAGCGAGGAGAACTTCAGCCGCTCGATGCTGATCAGCTGCTACTCGTTCACCGCGCTGGCGCAGCGGGCCGAACCCCTCATGAGCACGGGCGGCAGCCTGCTGACCCGGCAGTATTTGCTACGCCGTAAAAGCCAACTCCAACCTAGCCGTACTGCAGGTGTTGGCACGCTTGGGTGCAGGCTTTGATATCGTCTCCGTGGGCGAATTAGAGCGAGTGCTCAAAGCCGGGGGTAATGCCCAACAGGTGGTATTTTCTGGAGTGGGTAAAACAGCGGCCGAGATGGCGCGCGCTCTAAGGGCTGACATCCACTGTTTCAATTGTGAATCCACGGCCGAGCTAAAACGGCTCAATGAAGTGGCATCATCTCTGGGGCTGGTGGCGCCGGTATCTCTACGGGTCAATCCCGATGTGGATGCCAACACTCATCCCTATATCGCCACGGGCCTAAAAGAAAATAAATTTGGCATCGATATCGATGAAGCCATGTCGGCTTACAGGCTGGCCGCCCAGCTTCCGCATCTCTCTATCAAAGGGGTAGATTGCCACATCGGTTCGCAACTGACATCGGCG
>JBCCSW010000201.1:0-7718 GCA_039199465.1 Pseudomonadota bacterium | reverse complement strand
GTCACCGCCGTCGGCTCACCGTCCAGCGCCAGGGTGCCGCCCGGTGCCGGGGTGGCCGGATCGCTGATGTCGACGAAGCCCAGCGCCTGCAGCGGGCTGTCGGTATAGACCAGCGTCATCCCATCGGCCGAGGCGTCGATGATCTCCGGCGCCGTCTCGACGCTGCGGTCCCCGCCCTCGGCGATGTTCAGAAAGACCGGGAAGGACGCGATGCGGTTGAAGGCCTGTTGGGCCGCCGCCGGCGTCGCAGCGGCGACGGCCAGGGCGAATGCCGAACAGGCGAGGAGATCGGTTCGCATGGGGTTTGCTCCGGGCTGGGACGCTTGGGGGCGCGGATCGCGACCGTCCGAGTGCCAGCGTTCCCTGACGTTTCGAAGACGCGCGCATGACAGTTGGATGACCGCCGTGCGCGGCGCGCGAGGCGGCGCCGTGATCCCGGACGCCGGTGTCCCGCGACGTGATCCCGGGCGCCGGTGGCCGGCGACGTCGGAAAGGGAGAGTGGAGCGGGCGATCGGGATCGAACCGACGACATTCAGCTTGGGAAGCTGACGTTCTACCACTGAACTACGCCCGCGCTGGTCTTTCGCTACGGCGCACCCGGCGATGCGTCAAGATCGGGCCGGGCCCGGAGCTGTCCCTGAGCCTGGGCCCTTCCCGCAGGAAAGGCTGGGACCATGGTCGAGGGTTGGGCTCGGGCCGGTCTCAGCCCTCGGGTGGGGCGTCGGTGTCGTCCTGAAGGATGCGCTGCGCGGCGCCCTCCAGATCCTCGTACTGGTTGCGGCGCACCGCCCAAATGAAGGCGACGGCGCCGCCGAGGCCGAGCAAGACCGAAACCGGCAGCAGCAGGCCGATGATGCTCATGCCTGCGCCTCCTCGATGACCGTCCCGCGCTCTGCCTCAGGCACCGTCCCGCGCTCTGCCCAGGGCGCGGATGCGCGCTCTGCCTCGGGCGCGGATGCGCGCCCCATGCGCAGTGCATTCAGCGTCACCAGGATCGACGAGGATGACATCGCCAGCGCGGCGATCAGCGGCGTCGCATAGCCGGCGACGGCCAGCGGGATGGCAAAGACGTTGTAGAGCGCGGAGAGCCACAGATTCTCGACCATCCGGCGCCGCGCGGTGCGGGCCGTATCGCGCGCGGTCAGCACCGGCGCGGTCACATCGCCGAGATAGACGATGCCGGCCGCCGCCTCGGACACCCCGGCGGCCGATGTTGGTGCGAGCGAGACGTCGGCCGCCGCCAGGGCCGGTGCATCGTTCAGGCCGTCGCCGATCATCGCGACGCGCCGGCCGGCCTGCTGCAGCGCCTTGATGCGCGCGATCTTGTCGGCGGGCGTCAGCGTCCAGGCGACGCTGTCGATCCCCGCGGCCTCGGCCGCGCGCCGCACCGCGCCCTCGCCGTCGCCCGACAGCAGGATAACCTCGCAACCGGCCTCGCGGAGCGCCGAGACCGTGGCGCGGGCATCGGCGCGCAACCCGTCCTCCAGCCGGAAGGCTATCGGATCGATGCCGGGGGCCGAAAGCCAGACCTCGCTGCCCTGTATCGTGGTCTGAGTGGTCTCGGCCCCCGCCGCCGCGCCCGCGAAGGCTGCGCGGCCGAGGCGGGCCGTGCCGCCGTCGATCGCCGCCTCGATGCCCTGTCCGGCGATCTCGCTCGTCGGGCCGGTCGCGGCGGGTTCTACACCGCGCCGGTCGGCCGCCTCGGCAATGGCGCGGGCCATCGGGTGGCGCGAGCCTTGTGCCAGTGCCGCGGCGAAGGCCCACGCGCGATGCCCGGCGTCGGGCATGTCGACGAGGCGCGGGCGGCCCTCGGTCAGCGTGCCGGTCTTGTCGAAGACGACGGTATCGATGCGGGCCAGATGCTCGAGCGCCGCGCCGTCCTTCAGGAAGATGCCGGCCCGGAACAGCTTGCCGCCGGCTACCGCCTGCACCACCGGGATCGCTAGGCCGAGCGCGCAGGGACAGGTGATGATCAAGGTCGCAGCCCCGATCATCAGCGCATGCGCCACGCTGTCGCCGGCGATCAGCCAGCCGATGGCAGCGCCGGCTGCGATGATATGCACGCCCGGCGCATAGAGCCGTGTCGCCTGCGCGGCCAGCTGCTGGGTGCGGCCCTCTCCGGTCTCGGCCGCGGCGATCATCCGTTCCAGATCGGCCAGGAAGGTCTGGTCGCCGGTGCGCTCGACGGTCATCACGATGCGGCCTGAGACGACCGCCATGCCGGCCATCAGCCCATCGCCCGGACCCGCGAAGACCGGCACGCTCTCGCCGGTGACGAGGGCGCGGTCGATCTCGCTGCCGCCGTCGTCCACGACGCCGTCTGCGGCGACGCGGTCGCCCGGCAGGAGTACGATGCGGTCGCCCGGGATCAGGTCGGCGACGGCCACCTCGCTCTCGCGCCCCTCGGCGTCGATCCGGCGGGCGGTGCGCGGGCGCAGTGCGGCGCATTCCACCGCGGCCGAGCGGGCGGCGCGCCGGGCGCGGTGGTCCAGATAGCGGCCCGCCAGCAGGAAGAAGACCAGCGCGGTCGCTGCCTCGAACCAGCCCTCGCCCTCGCCCGTCAGCGCCGCGTGGCTGCTGACGCCGAGCGCCGTCAGGATGGCCAGCGATATCGGCACGTCCATGTTCAACCGCCGCCGCGACAGCGCCGACCAGGCCGAGGCGAAGAACGGCTGGCCAGACCAGAGCGAGGCCGGCACCGCCAGCACCATCGACATCAGCAACAAAAGCCGCGCCATCGACCCGTCCGCCCCGGCCCAGAGCGCGACCGAGAGCAGCATGACGTTCATCGCGGCGAAGCCGGCGACCCCCAGGCGGATCAGCAGGGCGCGCCCCTCGTCGTCGCGATCCAGGGCGGCGAGGGCTGCGGTATCGACCGGGCGTGTCGGAAAGCCCGCCGCGGTGACCGCGGCGATCACGCGATCCTCGTCGAGCGTGCCGCCGTCGTCGGCGACGACCGCCAGGCGGCGCTGCGAGAGGTTGACCCGCGCGCCGGCGACACCCGGCACGGCGCGGGCAGCACGCTCGACCGTGTTGATGCAGGCGGCGCAGCGCATGCCGTCTATCGAAAACTCCAACCGCGCGCCGGCGGGCAGGGCACCGGCCAGGGCAGCCGTGTCGGGCGGCGTCGCGCAGCAGCCGGTCGCCCTGCCGGATGGCGCCGTTTCGGTCGCGTCCAGGGCCATCGCTATCGACTGATCGTGAACCGGTGGGTCATCTGCACCGGCGCGCCGTTCTCGCCCGACAGCACGAAATGCGCCTGCCAGCGGCCGGGTTCCAGCGCCAGAGGCGCGCCGTAGCCGGCCTCAACGGGGAGCAGCACGATCATGCGGTCGGCGCTGTCGAAGGTCGGGCGGCCGATACTGGCGGTGACGTGGAGACCGTCGACCGTGGCACCATCCTCGCCCGTCACACCAAGCGTCAGCCGACCGTCTTCCCAGGCGGGCGCCAGTGTCAGCCCGGTGTCGGCAAAGGCGGCCTTGCGCGCCTCGAAGTCCTGGCTGGCGATATAGCTGTTGGCGACGACGAGGCCGGGGAAGCTGCCCGTGGCGGCGACCACCAGTGCCATATTGGCGGTCACGATTGTCAGGAACGCGCCCCCCATGCAGGCGGCGACATGCCATCCCTTCAGGCGGCGCCCCGTCTCGGCGGGGCCGCCAGCCTCCATCGTCTGGCCCGTTGAGCTCATGGTCCCTGCTCCTCCTCCGGCGCGATGAAGACCGTGTCCGAGGCCTCGCGCTCGCCGGTGACCGTGTTGGTGATCGAGAATGTCAGCGTGTTCTGTCCGGGCGCGACGGTGCCCGGCGGGGCGGTGACGAACAGACGATGCTCGCCCACCTTATCGGCCGGCACCTGCACGATCAGACCGTCGCGCCCGGCCAGGCTGGCCGTGATGCCAGCGACGCCATCGACCGCGATCGAGAACTCGGCCTCGGCATGGGTGCGGTTCGCGATCCTGATCGCATAGGCATTCCGGGCCGCCCCGTCCGACAGGATCACGAAGGTCGGGTTGCGCTGATGCGAGATGCGCAGATCCAGCGTGTCGCGGGTCGCCAGCACGCCAAGCATCGCGATGCCGATGCCGGACCACAGGGTGAAATAGATGATCGTGCGCACCCTGAGCACGCGGCTCAGGATCGAGAGCGGTTGCTCGCCCGATTGGATGCGCCGGGTATCGTCCAGCGCCACGTAGTCGATCAGCCCGCGCGGTTTGCCGACACGCTCCATGATCTCGTCGCAGGCATCGATGCAGAGCGCACAGGTGATGCAGCCGAGCTGCTGCCCGTCGCGGATGTCGATCCCCGTCGGACAGACCGCGACGCAGGCGTTGCAGTCGATGCAGTCGCCCAGGTCTTCTGCCCCAGCGCGCTTGCGATGCTTGCCGCGCGGCTCGCCCCGGTCGTCGCGATAGGCGACGGTGAGCGTGTTCTCGTCCATCATCGCGGCCTGGATGCGGGGCCAGGGGCACATGTAGATGCACACCTGCTCGCGCATGAAGCCGCCTAGCGTGAAGGTCGTGAAGGTCAGCACGGCGACCGAGACATAGGCGACGAGCGGCGCCTCGCCGGTGACGAAACCGTAGGCCAGTGCCGGCGCGTCGGCGAAATAGAAGATCCAGGCACCGCCTGTGGCGAGCGCGATGAGAAACCAGATCGACCACTTGATCGTGCGTTTGCGCAGCTTCAACGCGGACCAGGGCGCGTTCCACAACCTGATCTGCGCGTTGCGATCGCCGTCGATCCAGCGCTCGACATGGGTGAACAGGTCGGTCCAGACGGTCTGCGGGCAGGCATAGCCGCACCAAACGCGCCCGAGAACGGCGGTGAACAGGAAAAGGCCCAACCCCGCCATGATCAGGAGGCCGGCGACGTAGTAGAACTCGGTCGGCCAGATCTCGATGAAAAAGAAGAAGAAACGCCGGCCGGCAAGGTCCACCAACACGGCCTGGTCGGGCATGTCGGGGCCACGCTCCCACCGCAGCCAGGGCGTGATGTAGTAGACCGCGAGACAGAGCCCCATGATCCACCATTTCAGGCGGCGGAAGAAGCCGTTGACCGAGCGTGGCAGCACCGGCACCCGGGCCGCATAGAGCGGTGCATCCACGGCCGTACTCTGCGTTTCGTCCAGCGCCATGGTAAAGGTCGACCCCGCAGGCGGCGGTCAGACGGACTGACCCCTTTCGCGGAACCTGCGGTCGGGGCAGCCGAGCGGCCTTGACCCGGATCAAGGGCCTTAGGGTGGTGGTGGGATGGGCCTGTGACCAAGCGGCGCAGCCGCTTTCCGTCCTCCGCGTGGTCTGGGCGGCGATCTCTTTTGTGGTCGGCGCGCGCCGCCGCCGCTTCAGGCATGGCAGGGCCACACCGGCCCAAAAAAGATGCCCGGGCCGTACTGCCCGGGCAGGGAGGGGTCAGGGAAGACCGACGCGAACGCCTGGTGCCGCGCGGCCGCGCGACGCGAGTTCTCGGGCGCGGGGTTACTCGCCCCCGCCGAAGCTGTGGACGTAGATCGCGACCTTCTTGATCTCCGCTTCCGTCAGGATCTCGTTCCACGCCGGCATCATACCGCCGCGACCGTGGGTGATCGTCTGCACGAGCGAGGCACGGTCGCCGCCATAGAGCCAGATCGCATCCGTCAGGGTCGGCGCGCCGAGATCGATCATGCCCTCGCCCGCCTCGCCGTGGCAGGCGCTGCACTGCTCCAGGAAGATCCCCTCGCCGGCGGCTGCCAGCGTGGCGTCATGCTCAAGCCCGGCCATGGCACGGACCTGCTCGGCGACGGCCAGAATCTGCTCGTCGTCCAGCATCTCCATGTCGCCGAAGGCCGGCATCTCGGCATAGCGGCTGTCGGGGTCCGAGGCGTTGATGCCATGGCGCACCGTCGTCGCGATCGCCTCCATGTCGCCGCCCCAGATCCAGTCATCGTCGACCAGGTTGGGATAGCCCATCGAGCCGGCGCCGCCCGCCCCGTGACAGGTCGAGCAGTTGGTCCGGAACACCGACGCGCCGCCCTTCAGCGCGAAATGGGCAAGCTCGGGATCGGCGCGGATCTCGTCGAAGCTGGCCGAGGCAACGCGCTCGGTCGCGGCGGAATTCCCGGCGTCGACGGTCGCGATCTCGGCCTCGACTTCGGCGCGCGAGGCATAGCCCAACAGGCCCGATGTCGCGGCGCTGACCAGCGGCACGGCGGGATAGAGCAAGCAGTAGATCGCCGCGAAGACGACGGTGGCATAGAAGGTATAGAGCCACCACAGCGGCATCGGCGTGTTCAGCTCGCGGATGCCGTCCCATTCGTGGCCGGTCGTCTCGGTCCCGGTGACGGCGTCGACCGGTTTGCCGCCATGGGGATCCTGCTTAGCCATGATCGGCGCTCCTCCCTTCCTGGGGCGCGGTGTCCTCGGGACGGTCGTCGCGCAATGGAATGTCGGCGATCTCGCGATGCAGCGCCCGGCTGCCGGGCCGCAGCGTGAACAGCACGACGCCCACGAAGAACAGCATCAGCGCCAGCAGGAACCAGCTGTCGGCGAAGTCGCGCATCAACTCGTAGGTGCTGGTGGCAAGGTGTTCCTGGCTTTCCATCAGGGCGCCCTCACCGGCTCTCGTCGCGCTCGAAGGTCGAGAAGTCGACCATCGTGCCGAGGACCTGCAGATAGGCGATCATCGCATCCAGCTCGGTGATGCGCCTGTCGCCGTCGAAATTGCGCGCCTGGGCGCCCGGATAGCGCTCCAGCAGACCGTCGTGATCGCCGTCGGTGGTCGCCTGGGCCTTCAGGTCGCGCGCCGCCATCGCGACCATCTCGTCGGTATAGGGCGTGCCGACCAGACGCTCGGTCTCGATGCGCTCGCGGACGCGGCTGGTATCGAGCGGGGTATCGGCCAGCCAGGGATAGCCCGGCATGATGCTCTCGGGCACGACCGAGCGCGGGTCGTACATGTGATCGACATGCCAGGTGTCGGAATAGCGGCCGCCGACGCGGGCAAGGTCCGGGCCCGTACGCTTCGATCCCCATTGGAAGGGGTGATCATACATGCTCTCCGCGGCCAGGCTGTAATGGCCGTAGCGTTCCACCTCGTCGCGGATCGGGCGGATCATCTGGCTATGGCAGACATAGCAGCCCTCGCGCAGGTAGATGTCGCGCCCCGCAAGCTCCAGCGGGCTGTAGGGCCTCACCCCCTCCACCTTCTCGATGGTGTTCTCCAGATAGAACAGCGGGGCGATCTCGACCGCGCCACCGACGGTGACGACGGCGAAGGAGAGCGCCATCAGCAGCGTCGCATTGCGCTCGACCGTCGGGTGGTTGCGGAAGATCCAGGCCGAACGGCGCTTGGGTGGTGGTGGCGATGCGGCCGCCTCGGGCGCCGCTTTCTGGGTCTTAGGATCGGTGCTCATTGCACGCTCTCCTTTCGGTCGTTGGACGTCTCGGCGGGCCGTTCCGAGAACCGTGCCGCGCCGTCTTCATGGGCAGCCGCCGCCGCGTCGCGCGCGCGCAGGGCGCGGTGCAACGCGGGGCCGTCGCCCGGGGCGTTGATGAAGCGGAGCACGCCGGGCGCGCCCGCGTCGCCGTGCCCGGCCGAGATGAGGAATTCGCGGAGCATGGTCGGGTCCCTCCTCATTCCGCCGGTGACGCGGTCGGGCGCGCGGATGCGAGTGCCGCAGCCTCGCGGGCGCTGACCCGGCCACGGGCCGTTTGGTACAGGTTCCAGCACATCAACACCGCGCC
>JBCCSW010000200.1:0-7749 GCA_039199465.1 Pseudomonadota bacterium | reverse complement strand
TCGCGAGGTCGAACTGGATCATGATGTTGTGCTGCACGATCCGGTCTGGATCGAGGTCGCGCAGGCAGTGGTTCTTCAGGGCGAGCTGGATGTAGCCGCAGACCCAGCCCTGCCTGCGGGCATGGTCCGCCCAAAGTTCCAGCGGCGCCAGGCTGTCAACGCTCAGCACGGCGCCGGACATGGCCGGGATGGTGGCGATGTCCAAGACCTCGCCGTCCGGCGCGGCGAAGGGACGCTCGATGAACGGCAGGAGCATGCGCGCGCCATCGGCCTCGACCACCGCGAGCCGTGGATCGAGCCCGGCCGATTGCAGGCCGCGCGCGTAGTGCCAGGAATGCGATGGCAGGCCGTCCGCCTCATAGGCGGTCTCCCAGGCCGCGCGCGCGTCCGGAGCCAGAATCGTGACACCCTGCATCGGCTGTGCTAGGCGGCCGGAAATTTCATGATATCGGCCTTCGCGACCTGCGACCCGGAGCGTTTCGCATGCATCAGACCACGGTGACTCACTGGGATCAAGGCTGGGCGCCGCTCTACGATGCTCTGGATAACGCGCGGGCACCAAAGGAATATTCCGACTTCTACGCGAGTCTGACTGGCCCCGACACGGGCAGCCTGCTGGATGTGGGTTGCGGCACCGGCTCGATCACCTCGGTCGTGGCCGAGCGGCTGCGCGCGCATGGCGCGGACCGGCCGGTCACCGGGGTCGACCTGTCGCAGGATATGCTGGACGTGGCCGCGCGCCGCCACCCGGACGTCGAATGGCTGCTCGGCGACATCCGTCATCCACCGGTCGCGGGGCGGCGCTACGACCTGGCGATCTGCTGCTTCTACACGATGCAGGTGCTCTCCACGGACGAGGATCTGGCCACAGCCTTCGCCTCGATACGCGAGGCGCTCACCGATGGCGGCCGCTTCGCCTTCGACATCCACCAGCCGAACACGGAGTTCCTCTCGATGGCCGCCGCAGGCGGGCTGGAGGACGGACGGGTGGTGCGCGAGTTCACCGACGGCACGGGCCGCGCGCTGCGGATCCGCGAGCACTCGACCTACGATCCCGAGAGCCTGCTGTTCAGCGGCACCTGGCATCTGCACGACGGCGAGACCGACGAGCGGATCGAGATCGCGCCGATGGTGCAGACGCTGCGGCAGATCTTCCCCGACGTGGCCGAGCGCCTTCTCGATGGGGCCGGCCTCAAGATCGTGGAGCGCTACGGCGATCTCGACCGCTCGGCCTTCACGCCCAGCTCCAAGCGCCAAGTGCTGGTCTGCGCGCGCCGGTAAGGCGCGCCGCCCTCAGACAAGATCATCTGCCAGAAAGGCGCGGAGGCGTTCCGGATCGATCCGGTAGCTGGCGTTGTGGGCGAAACGCGGATCGCCGCCCTCGGGGGCGCCGGTGAGCACGGTGGTCTCGATGCCCACGGCCGCGAGAGGGGCGGTCAGGGTGGCAAGACCTTCGATGTTGGGATGGTTCAGGATGCCCATCCGGGTGCCGGGACGGGCGAACATCGCCAGCATCATCGCCGACCCATCGGGGCCCAAGATCACGTCGGCACCGCGCATCAGCTGCACCTGACGCGCGAACTCCAGCATCTCGGGCTGCACGACCGCGAAACCGGCGGCACGGACCAGATCCTCGATCTCATCGGTGTTCACGAGCGCGCGGCGCGCCTGCCCCCGACGCGAGAGATAGAGGCGTCGCGGACCCGCCACCCCGGGCGGCAGCCGATCCAGACGTCGCCGCATCACGGCGACGCTCTCGGCGAAGAGATCGGCGTCGATCACCCCGTAATCCCAGGTCGCCATGTCGCTCTGGGGTGCCAGCACCGGGTAGTTCAAGGTCGAGACCAGACCCAGATCGCGCACCCGCAGCGGCGCGAAGCGCGGGACGGGATGCAGCGTCATGTGATCGGGCGCGAGCATCTCGATCGCCTGACGATGCGCGGCCGGCATCTCGGCATCGATCAGCAGATGCGCCTGCGGCACTGCATCTCGGGCCACCGCCAGCATGAATTTCGGCAGGTATTCCCCAAGCCAATGACCGAAGAGCCCGGTGCTCCATCCGAGCAGACCGAAGCCGCTGGCAATCTCGGGCAGGGGCTCCCTGGGCGCGGGGGTCCAGACCCGGCCGGCTGCGGCGTCATGGGCGACGATGGCCGGATCGAGCTCGATCGCATCGTCCGTCTGCGCGATCTCGGCGCCTTCGAAGTCGAGGATCGCCCGATCCTGCGCGACCACCGCACCCGATGCGCCGATCACCTGCGCATCGGACAGACGCCCGGCATGGATGGTGCGGCCGGTGATCCGCAGCGTTCTATGGGTGCCGTCCCCCAGGACCTTGGCCGGTGCGGCCTGCAATTGTCGCCCGCCGCTGGCCAGGGTTGCCTCGGACACGGCGTCGCCGAGCGCGGTCAATGGGAGCCGGCTGAGGCTCCCTGTGGGCGGGGCCAAGTCGCGGGGCACAGCCTGCATCCAGGCCGTAAATCCGGCGGTTACCCCCAGCCGCGCCACCAGCGCGCGGCGCAACATAAAGAGGGGGCGCCGGTTATAGCCATGACCGGCCAGGACGCGCCGCAGCAGAGCGCGCTCCTGCTTGGTGGCGAGCGGATCGGGGGCAGCCGATGCCGTCACGGCCAATGGCCGCCTGGGGGTGGAAGATGGCGCATGACCCGTATCATTGTAAGGCCTGCGCGCGCCCGATGAGGCGCGGCGCCTTCGGCCCATGAAGACGTGTTATGTGCACGAAGCCATCTCCCGACACTGCATGTCAGTGGCCTCGCACGGCGAGCCAACGCCTGAGAGCGCGCTCGAAGGCTTCATCCACGCCCGGACCTGTGAGGCATAGGCCGCCATCCTGCGAGACCTCGAGATGCACGGGGTCGGCGGCGCGCCTCTTTGTCTCCCGACGCTCGGGTTTCGCGCGCGAAACCTCCGCGCTCTGTTCTGTCAAGACAGCCAGCTCCCCGGCGGCATCCTTCGGGGCGGCCTTCGCGACAGCCGCGATCATGCGTTCGGCTGCGCCGGGATCGTCTGAGAGGCGCTTTGCGATCTGCAACCCAAGGCGCTCGGGAATGGCGGCTCCGTGCTGAAGCGTACCACCTAGGGCCCGCACAAGGCGCAGGAAGGAGCCGATCTTAGAGCGTTTGGCGCGGCTCGCGCCCGAAAAGAGCGTCCTGAGCGCCTCGCCATCAGAGGCGTAGACGCCGTTCGAGACGGCGCGGTCGACGATGCTGGCGCGCTCGTAATAGCTCAGGTTCACCCTGAGCTCGTTCTCCTCGACCATGGCGACATAGGCGTCCGAAGCGTTGGTCGGTTGCCGCAGCAGGCACAGGGCGGCACCGAAGCGGGCCTCTCCCGTCTCCGCATGCAGACGCCTGAGAGCGGTGAGGCGGCGCCAGCCGGAGATCAGGCCGTAGCGCCCCTCCCCCACCTCCATCACGTCGAGCGGCATCTGCTGACCCCGTGCGCGCAGGCTCTCGGCAAGCGCTGTGAGCTCCTCCTCATCGGCGCCAAGACGGTCGCGCGACAAGTGATCAGCCGCTATGTCGTCCAGCGGCACCGAGATGACCATGCGCCCGCCATCGCGCGCCGCGCGCATCTCCTCGGACAGCTCCGCGAGCGCGGCCGCCGTCGAGGCGTCTCCGGCGATGCGGCTGATCGGCGGTGGCGCGACGCGTGCGCCCTGCCCGTCTTCCGCGTCAGGCCCGAGGAAGCCCGACTGCGCCGGGCTCAGTCTCCTGCGCTTGGCCATGCTCGCCTCCTTGCGCGGACACGTGTTTCGCACGCGAAACGCCCCTGCCCTATATGCGCGTTTCGCGTGCGAAACATCACTCCACCCCGCCCAGCTCGTCGCGCCGCCAGCTTGCCAGAAGCAGCTTCTTGAAGGCAGCATAGGTTGCGTCGAAGGTCTCGCGGCCCCGCGCGTAGGTCTCGCGGTTGAAGTCGCGATAGTCGGTCTCGTAGATCCCCTGAACCTGCTCGCCCGCCTGGCCAATCAGAGCCGTGACCGCCTGACGGTGCGGTGAGAGCGTGCGGCCGAGATAGGCCTGGATCAGGCCCGCGAGCTCGGCCTGCTGGGCGTCGTCGTAGCGCGTGACCATCGCACGCACCGCATCCCATTCGAAGGCCATGCCCGGCCGACCCAGTGCGCGCGCGGCCATGTTCTCGCCCTCTTCAATGGACTGGAACGTGGCGTGGAGCATATCGAAGAAACGGCCCGTCGAGTCGAACTCCAGGAAGCTTGCGCCGAGCGGAACGAGCAGGATGTCCGCTGCTGCCAGCCCGTTGATCGTCAGGTACCCAAGCGCCGGAGGCGTGTCGATCAGGACGATATCGTACTCGGACAGGAGACCGCCCGCCCTCAATTCGTCCGAGAGCGCGTCCCAGAGCTTCCAACCGCGCGACTGCATGCGCCAGACGGGGATCTGGAACTCGGCCCAGTAGAGGTTCAGCTGCGCGCCGATCAGATCGATGTTCGGCCAATGCGTCTTGCGGGCGAGATCGGACGCGCTGACGCCGAGCGCGTCCGAGAGCGTGTCGTCGAGTGCGACCGGCGCCTCGCCGCGCGCCATGCGGCCCCTGTTCTCGGATTGCAGGTGCTGCGCGTGATGGCGGGCCAGGAGCGGGAAGACGGTCTGCCACTCGTCCTCGACCGAGCCGCCGAAGATCGAGGTCATCGAGCCCTGGCTGTCGAGATCGATCACCAGAACGCGGTAGCCGTCGAGCGCGGCCGACATGGCCAGATGCGCCCCCGTCGAGGTCTTGCCGACGCCGCCCTTGAAGTTCGCGACCGCCACGACTTTTGCGGGCAGCCCTTCCGGGCGGTAGGGCAGATAGTTCTTCGCCTTCGATCCCTCCTGACCGAAATGCGCGCGCAGGCGCAGCACCTCGTCGAGGGCGAACCACTTGGCTCCACCTTCGGTCTCGGAGCGTCCCTGCGGCAGGTCCGGGTTCTGTCGCAGCACCCGTCGGAAATGACCCGGTGCGACCGGGATCAGGTAGCGGCAGATCTCCCATGTGGAAAAGAGGCGTAGACGCCGTGTGGAGTCCCCTTCCAGCCCGCGGCTGGCCAGATCGGCGCGCCCTCTCTCGCATGCTTCGGCGATGCGCTCGAAGTCCTTCGTGCCGGTCGGCGCGCCGAGTTCGGCCATCGCCTCGTCTGGGGAGATGTTGAAGTAGGCAGGGGGATCGTCTGGCATCTGCGCCGCCTGTTGAGACCGGTGTGAAGCAGCTTATGTCACATGATTTTAAGCATGTCTCGACATTCGTGTGACATCTTTATCGGACTCTATTTTCCTCAGTAAATTCAACGTATCCGATCCTCGATCCCGATACCACAGGCGCTCTTCGCATGCTCGGTCAGTTAATTTTGAGTTAGTTTATTGTTACGGATGTCTCCGATCCGTCGATCTGACCGGTTTTGTCTATGTCGCTTCGATGCTTGTCCTTCGCGCTTTCGTCACCGTGTGAATCCGATCCTACGTTCTAGTGACTCTGAACCACCGTGAGGACGACTCCGATCCCACGTTGCTCCGCTGGACAGCCTCTGCCTGACTTCCTAGCCTGCCCGTCATCGAAACCACGAAGCCCGCCAATGGGCCTCGCGCCCCGCGCACAGGGGCGCTCGAGCGGCACCGAGGAGCGTCCCATGTCCCACACACGCCGCGCGGCCGCGCGATGAGCGGGGCGCTTTCGCGAGGTGCCTCGTCCGGCTCCCTCTCCCCTGCCCCGGCCTCTCCTGTCTTCGTCTGCGATCTTTTCGATGTCGCTCCCAAGGACGACCTCGCCTCGATGGAGCACCCGATCTTCTCGCTGGCGACGCGCCCCGACCGCTCGATCCTCTCCTATGTCCATAATGGCGTGGAGGTAGAGGTGACGCCCTCGGTCAAGGGCCGCGCGACGATCCACGACAAGGACATCCTGATCTACTGTATCAGCCAGCTCATGGCCGCGCTCAACGCGGGCCGCGAGGTGAGCCGCGTGCTGCATCTGCGCGCGCATGATCTGCTTGTGGGCACGGGGCGCGACACCTCGGGCGATGCCTATCGGCGGCTGCGCGAGGCCTTCGAGCGCCTCGCCGGCACGCGCATCACCACCAACATCGCCATAGGGGCGTTCGAGACGACCTCCGGCTTCGGTCTGATCGAGAGCTGGGAGATCGTGCGCCGCTCGCGCGGCGGCCGCATGGTGCAGGTCGTCGTCACCCTCTCCGAATGGCTCTTCCGCGCGGTCGAGGCGCGCGCCGTGCTCACTCTGGCGCCAGGGTATTTCGATCTGCGCCGCCCGCTCGAGCGGCGCATCTACGAGCTCTGCCGAAAGCACTGCGGCCGCCAGCCCGAATGGCGCGTCTCCCTGGCGACGCTCCAGAAGAAATCCGGCTCGGCGAGCCCGCGCCGCGTCTTTCGCGCGATGCTGCGCGACATCATCTCGCGCGGCCGCCTGCCCGAATACGATCTCGCGCTGGAGGAGGGCGACGTGCTCGCCGTCACGCCGCGCCGCGCGCCGGCCCCCGCCGATGCGCCGCGCCCGTCGGAAAGTGCTCTGGAGGAGGCGCGCGCCATGTTGCCGGGCGCCGACGTCCATGCCCTCGTCGCGCAATGGCAGGGTTGGTGGGCGCGCAGCGGCCGGGCGCGGATCGGGAATGCCGACAAGGCCTTCCTCGGCTGGTGCCGCACGCGGCGCGGCTGAGGGGCGGCCGGGGGCCTGGCGCCGGAATATTCTGCATCTGCGCAAGAATGCGGCAACGCGGCCGGGTCATCCTGTGGACGACTTGCGCCCCTACGGGTATGTTCCGCCCGGATTCGGACATCTGTTGTCCTCGTGCGGATTTTCTCAGTGTCTGCAATTGCTTTTTGGTTTTCCTCAGGAGCATCTCGCTATGCCCGACCGCCTCGCCCGTGACACCAACAACCTCGTGCGCAGGCGCATGCAGCAGGGCATGAGTGCGCTGCAGCAAGGTGACACGGATGAGGCCCGGCAGATCTTCGCCGCCCTGATCGAGGCCCAGCCCGATCAGGCGATGGCCTATCTCGGTCTGGGCCGCACGCTCGACAAGGAGGGCGATCAGCAGGCCGCCCTGGAGGCCTTCCAGGAGGCTTTGGCGATCAAGCCCGATCTCGTGCCCGCGCAGGTCTTCAGCGCCGAGATCCTCGAGAAGCTCGGCGAGACCGAAGAGGCCATGGCCGAGTACGAGACCGCCATCGCGCTCGATCCCTCGGCCTCGAACGCTTACATCCGCCTGTCGCGCCTGATGGCCTCCGACGGGCGCGCCGAGGAGGCCGCCGCCCTTCTGCGCGAGGCGATTCTGCACAACCCGCAGGACGTGCGCCTGCGCATGTCGCTGGCCTCCACGCTGCGCAAGGCCGGCGACGAGACCGCCGCCGCCGAGGAGATGTCGCGCGCCGCCACCCTCAAGCCCGACCAGTGGTTCCCGCAGTTCCGCCTGGGCCGCATGCTCGCCGATGCCGGCGAGACCGAGGCCGCGCGCTCGGCACTCTCTCGCGCCGCCCAGCTCGCACCCGACAAGGTCGTCATCCACCAGGCGCTCGGCAAGATCCAAGACGCGGGGGGCGATCATCAGGGCGCCGTGCGCAGCTTCGAGCGCGCCGCCGCCCTCAAGCCCGACAACCTGCGTGCCACGCTGCGCGCCGCCGCCGCCCGCTCCAAGGTCGGGCGCCACCGCGACGCGCTCGACATGCTGATGGGCCTCAAGCCGCGCTCGCTGCGCAAGAGCGTCGTCCAGAAGACGCTCGG
>JBCCSW010000199.1:0-7752 GCA_039199465.1 Pseudomonadota bacterium | reverse complement strand
TGTCGATATACTCAACAATCCCGACTGGCTCCAACCTGCCGCAGTGAAGCTTGGTTCGCACTTCGGAACGAGCGGTAGCAGTGAGCCTCAGGCTAGATCACGGCATGACGCGCTGTAGAGTGTCCCCACTTAAGTTGGCTGGCCTCCTCACCGAGGCCAGGGCCATTGCTGGCTCGAATGTTCCTTCGTTGAATGGATGAAGGAGGATGACTCGTGCATCGCAATCGGCTCAATCGGCGTAGTCCGGCGCCTCGCGGTCCAGAACGGCACGAATGGCCGAGAGGTGCTTTTCGGCCGCGCCGGGATAGCTCTCCCATTGCCGGGCGGTCTTCTCTGCGACAGAAGGCGAGGCGAGGTTCAGCGCCCGACCCGTCGCCAGCGCAGTCATGTAGGTTTCGGCCGCCTTTTCGAAGTAATAGAGATCGTCGAGACAGGTCGCCACGGACGGCCCGGCCGAGAGGACGCCGTGCTGCGCCATCATCATCACCGACCGGTTTCCCAGCATGCTGGCAATGCGCTCCGCCTCGTCGCCGAGGCCCATGCCATCATAGCCCATGTCCACGGCGACGCGGTCGTAGAAGCGCATCGCGTTCTGATCGACCGGTGGCAGCGTCGGGTCCTCCAGGCAGGCCAGCGCCGTCGCGAAGCGGGGATGGAGATGCATGATGCAGCGGGCATGCGGCACCCGACGATGCAGCGCGCCGTGTATCGCCCAGGCCGTGATATCGACCGCGTCGCCCAGGTCGGCCGGCTCATGCTCGGCGTCGAGCAGCAGCAGGTCTGAGGCACGCATCTGCGACCAGTGCAGACCGAAGGGGTTCATGAGAAAGCGCTGACCGTCATCCGAGACCGCGAGGCTGAAGTGGTTGGCGATCCCCTCGTTCATGCCGAGGCGGGCGAACCACCGAAATGCGGCGGCGAGATCGCGCCGTGCCTCGACAAGCGTTGCCGATGCCGTGTCGGTTGCGCCGTCCATCACGCCACCTCGAAGATCGCTTCGACCTCGACGACGACGCCGAGCGGCAGGGCGGCAACGCCGACCGCCGAGCGCGCGTGTTGACCGGCATCGCCGAAGGCCACGGCCATCAGTTCCGAGGCACCGTTCACGACGATGGGCTGTTGCGTGAACTCCGACGTGGACGAGACGAAGCCGACGAGCTTCACCACGCGGGCAACCCGGGTGAGGTCGCCTGTCGCCGCCTTCGCTTGCGCGATCAGGTTGATGGCGCATTGGCGTGCTGCCATCTGCGCCAGGGCGAGCGTGCTGCCCGGCTCGACCGTCCCGCCTTCGGCCATATCGACGGCCGTGAGCGGCCCCTTGGGAACCGGATCCAGACCCAACGGCAGTTGACCCGACACGAAGAGCTGATTGCCCGTCTGGACGAAGGGGACATACGCGGCCAGCGGGGCGCTCGGCTTCGGCAGCGTGATGCCGTGTTCGGCCAGTCTCTCCTCGACGGTGGGCATGGATGGTCTCCTGAGCTGCGTTCTGTCGCGGTGAGCCTGCGCCATCAGCCGTCGACCAGGGTCCGAAGTAAAGGGCGATGATGCCGCCTGGCTGGTCGGTGGCGTGCGCTCAGACAGGCCAGAGCGTGCTTTCGGCGAACTCGACCGAATTGCCCGCAGGGTCGCGGCAGTAGATCGAGCGTGGGCCGTGTGGCCACTGGACCCGTGCTTCGACCGCGATGCCCGCTTCCGCCAGGCGCGCGGCCCAGCCATCGATGCCGAGCGGCTCGGCGGCGAAGCAGACATGGCCGGGGCCTGCGGCGCCGTGCAGCGGGACGGCGATCCGCCCCGGCGCGGCAGGTTGCGAACTGGCGGTCGGGCAGAAGATGAGCAGCATGGCGCGGCCCGCGCGGAGGAACACGTGGCGACCCGGTTCGGCGGTGACGCGGGGCAGGCCGACGACGTCTTCATAGAACCTGGCTGCCTGCTCCAGATCGGCGGCGTAGAGCGCGGTCTCGAGTATTTCTGCCATGCTGCCCCGCTCACGTGATCGTTTTGGCGTCAACACTCGGCGCCTGGCCTTCGCACTCGCAAACAAACCGCACTGTGCTAGCCTGCTTTCAGGCAGTGCGAGGTGACGAGATGAAAGAACGGGCGTTCCGGCCTGCGATCTTAGGCGGTCTCGCGGTTGCGATGGTCTTTCTCTCAGGCAGCCTCGCCATAGCCTGCCCTTTTGTAGTCGCTGACGACCCGTCGGGCGAGGCCGCGCCGACGTCGGTCGCGTCGCTGCCCGAGGGAATCGCCGCGGGTTGGGTGCATTGCCCTGGTGAGGCTGCGCTGCCGCTGGTCGTCTGGACGCTGGCGATCGATCCTGATGCCGCCTTCATCGGGGTTCGCGACGCGCCGCTGTTCCGACCACTGCCGGCCAATCCGCTGATCGACGTCGCGGGTGTTGGGCTGGACGACGATGCCGCGTTTTCGATCTTCGCGCGGGCCGACCAGGCTGTGCAGGCGCGTCAGGCACCCGATGGCCCGGATACCCGGCAGCCCTTTTGGCTATTCGGCACGCTCTGCGCCCGGGCGGCAGCGGACCGGCTGGATTGCAGCGTCCGGGGCGGCCGGCTGAAGGCGCGCGTCGATGTCCGCGACAGCGATGGCGACGGCGTGCTGGACCTCGACCGCCACGAGATCAGCATCTTGACCGAAGATCGGCTGCAGGTTCTGCGCTTCGCCGTGCCGCACGATGCCGAGTGGCTGGGCGTCGTTGCGCATTGGGTGAAGGCGATGTCGATCGTCGGCTTTCGCTGAGCGATCGCCACGTGGCGGCTGGGCGTCCGCTAATCTGGAAACGGAATGGTCGGGAAGCGTAGGTCGTCGCTCCGCGACACGGCCGTGTAGTCGCGCCGATAGACCGCTGCCGACACCGAGCGAAGCCGACCATCGGACAGCAGCAGCAACGCGTCGCTGGCGGCCAGGTGCTGGGGCGCCCCGTCGATCTCGATCGTCATGGGCGCGGGCACGGCGCGCGCCTTGACGGGTGCATAGACCGGCTTGAAGCACCGTGGATCGCTGGTCGGCTGGTACTCGGTCTCGAACACGGTGCGGTGCAGGGTCAGGCGCGATCCGTCCTCGCGCTCCAGCGTCAGCATGTCGGTCGCCGGATCGGTCGCGACGATCTGGACAAGGCCTTTGCGGGCAACCCAGACGAAACCCGTGGTCCAGTCGATCTCGCTCGCCCGTTCCGGGCTGTGGCAGGTCATGGCATCCCCGTGCAGGCCGATGGCAGGGCACCGGGCACGATTCTCACGGCAGGGCTAAGGTCGGCTTAATGCCGGGGCACCAAATCGGCGGCGGGTCCGTCAAGCGCCGCCGGCTCGAGCTCGGCACAGCATCCATCGACGCGCGCGATCAGGTTGCGACGTCGGGCAAGTGCCGCCACGGCCTGATCCCGCCATGCCGTGTCCTCGGCCGCAGCCATCGCCGTCGCGGTCACGGTCGCAGGCAGGCTCAGTGACACCGGGCCATGGCTGCCGCAGGCGATCAGGGCCAGATCGAGGGCGAGACCACCCATCTCCGGCGTCTCTGCGCCGGGTTCGATGTCGGACACCAGCATCCGCTCGCCCATGCCACGCTCGACCCTGACGAAGAAGAAGCGGTCGCCAGGCCGGGTGACCTGGGCCGACCAGTCATCCTCGCGCAGGGCGAGGCCATGGCGCTGCGCTTCCTTGGCGCGCTCCTTCAGCGGATGATACGCTGCGCCGGGCGGCATCCCGCGCGCCCGATCCCCCCTGGACAGGCCCAGCCACTTCAGTAGAGCCGATACCATGACGCTGCGTCCCGACGTTCCCTTCGTTCGCATCTTTGTCGCCGGACCGATGGCACCCGGCGACGACGGCCATGGCGGCGACTTCGCCCTCCACCTCGGCAACATCCGTGAGGCCCTTGAGGTAATCAAGCGCGAGATCGACCAGGATTTCGGCGGCGACTTCCTGCGGATCGATGACCCTTCGGACCAGCTGACCGGCCCGATACCCGATAGCGTGTTCGACAAGATCGACGTCGCAGATGTGGCGGTCGTCGATCTGTCCCGGGTCAGCCCGAACGTGATGTACGAACTGGCGCTGCTGCACACGCTCGGCACGCCGACGATCGTGCTGGCCTTCGAGCAGACCGAGACAAACCCCGAAAAGCTGCCCTTCTACATGTCGCAGGAATACGTCGCGACGCTCCCGAACTTTCAGCCCGGCACGATCCGCCCGGCGCTGGCCAAGAACATCCGCCTGCTTTTGGAGAACTTCAGCGACCCGCGCACGCGGCAGAACCCGATCTCGAAGTTCTACGGCAACACCGCACTGGTCGATCTGGCCTCGTCGAACGGTCTCGCGACCGGGTATTTCGCCAACTTCGCGCGCCATGTCCTGCGCGATACCGGCTCGGTGCTGACGCTGCACGAGGCGGGGCTGAAAGGTCTCGTCGTCTTCCGGCCCGAAAGCGTGGCCGAGGTCGCCGGCATGGAGAACGCGCTGAAGCGAAAGCTGAATGGCACAGGTGCCGAGATGGAGCTGATCAACTGGAACGATCCGAGCCAGATCAGAAACCTCTACAATCTGAAGAAGGTGGGGCGTTACCTGATCGACGTGCCCGCACCGCTCAGCTCGCTGCAGGTGTCGCATCGCTTCAAGCGCGTGACCGAGATACTGGCCTCGATCCACGGTGGGGAGGGCGCGGAGTTCGAGCGCGAGATCGCCAAGCTCGAAGCCGGGATGATCGGCTCATTCTTCTCGACGCTGCGCAGCCTTGCGATCCAAATGCCGGGGATCAATTCGCGCCCGCTGATCTTCATGGGGCTGGATGAGTTCGTCGACATGATCCGCGGCGAGAGCGCATCATGAGCGCGCGGCGGTGACATCCGATCCGCCACGGGCGTGGCAACGCATGCTGTCGGGTCGGCGGCTCGACCTGCTCGACCCCTCGCCGCTTGATGTCGAGATCGAGGACATCGCCCAGGGGCTGAGCAGGGTGGCGCGGTGGAACGGCCAGACCTCGGGTCCGCATCCCCTTAGCGTCGCTGAGCATAGCCTGATCGTCGAGTACATCCGCGGCCGGATGCGGCCCGCGCCGACGGCCGAGGAGCGTCTGGCGGCATTGTTGCACGATGCCCCGGAATACGTGATCGGGGACATGATCTCGCCCTTCAAGGCAGCGCTCGGCATCGACTACCGCGCGTTCGAGGCCCGGCTGGCGCGGGCCGTGCATCTGCGCTTCGGCCTGCCAGCCAGCCTGCCCGAGGCATGGGAGGCGCGGATCAAGAAAGCCGACCGGTTGTCCGCCTGGTTCGAGGCGACGCAGCTGGCCGGCTTCAGCCCGAGCGAGGCGGCGCGTTTCTTCCCGCGCCCGCGGGCGGTATGGGCGGCGGATCTGGTGATCGAGCCGGCCGCCGCAGACCTGGTCCGCGCCCGCTTTGTCGAGCGCTTTCAGGCGCTGAGCGCCATGATGGCCGGGGCGGCTGGCACGCGCGGCGGTGGGCGATAGCGCGGCGGTGCGCTAGGCTGCCGTCTCGCCGGCCAGCGGAAGGACCATGTCGATCGTGAACCGGCTGCCGCGGCCCGGCGCCGAGGAGACGGCGAGCGTGCCGCCCATCGCCTCGACCAGCCGTTTCGAGATTGAGAGGCCGAGCCCGACACCGCCGGACAGGCGCGAACGTTCCGGATTCAACTGTTCGAACTGCTCGAAAATGCGCGTGAAATCCGCCTCGGCGATGCCGATGCCGGTATCGGACACGTACAGACTGACCCTGGCGCCCGGCCCCACGACGCGCCCGCTGAGGCCGACGGCGATGCTGCCCTCATCGGTAAACTTCACCGCGTTCGACAGCAGGTTCAACAGCACCTGCTTCAGGCGCACCGCGTCGCCGACGACCAGCGGCAGCTTGCTGGCCGCGGGCCTACGATCGATCCTGAGAGCGCGCCGATGCGCCTCGGGCTCGATGATCTGCACCGCCTCGCGCACTACGTCGCAGACCAGGAAGGGCCGCGCTTGAAGCTCGAAATCCACCGTGTCGAGGCGCGTGCTCTCGAGCAGATCGTCGATCAGCCGCAGCAGCACCGAGCCGCTGTCCCGGATCGCTCCCAGCATGGCGCGCTGCTGCGGGTTGAGGTTTGACCGCTCAAGCAGCGCCGACACGCCGAGGACGCCGTTCAGCGGGGTGCGCATCTCGTGGCTCATCCGCGCCATGAAGCGCGACTTGTGCTGGATGGCGTCGCGGTCACGGCGCCGTTCCTCCTCCAGCGCACGGGCCTGGCGCAGCGTCTCGGTGATGTCGCGCACGGTGATTACCGCCGCTTGGTCGGGCGTGATCTCCTTGTTGATCTCGAGTGTCTCGCCGGTGAACAGCTGGCGCAGCGTGAAACGTCGGGCGGGGTCCAGCGCAAAGGCCCTGCGGCGCTCGATCTCCTGGCGCCGCCGCGCGGGATCCAACGCATCGAGATCGCCGCAGAGCAGCAGGAACTCGTCATAGGGCATGCCGCGGCGGACCTGACGATGGTCGATGCCGTAGAGCGAGAGAAGGCGACGATTGTATTCGATCAGCGCCCCGTCGGCGTCGATCAGCAGCACCCCGTCCGAGATGTTCTCGATGATGCTGACCAGGTGACCCTGCGATCGCGCCTGCGCGGCCGTGCTCGATGCGCCCTTCAGCTCGGTCTGCACGGTAAGCACGCCACCGTCGGGCGTGGGGCTGCGATGCACGCCGATATGTCGGCCGTCATCCAGCGTGACCTGCTCTTCTTCCGGGCCCTCCGGCCGCCACGGCGCAGCCATACCGCTTGGCAGCACCATGGGCAGCGTCGCCGGATCATGGTTGCCGAACATCGCCACGAAACGGTCGTTCGCGACCGTGGTGCCGTCGGCGTGCCAGATCACAACGGACCAGGGCAGCGCGTCGATGAACGCGTCGGCGCCACCGGGCGACGTGTCGAGCAGGGCCATGGCCTTCTTTCCATGATCGCGTTGGCTGAGACTGAGCTCTCAGTAAACCGCGCCGATACGGCGTAATGGTGGCAAGGGCGGCGGGCGCCGTCGGCGACTTGCCCCCTCGCAGGCGATCGCGCACAAGGCGCCCGACACTCGACGGGGAGGAAGCCTGATCCATGAAACTGTTGATCCTGGCCGGCGACGGCATCGGTCCCGAGGTGATGGCGGAGGTCGGCCGCGTGATCGACTGGATGGCGGCAAAGCGCGGCCTGACGTTTGAGGTCGAGCACGATCTGGTCGGCGGCGTCGCCTTCGACGCCCATGGCACGCCGCTCAGCGATGCGACCATGGCGAAGGCACAGGCCGCGGACGCCGTGCTGCTGGGCGCTGTCGGCGGGCCGAAATACGACAGCCTGGACTTCGCGCAGAAGCCCGAGCGAGGGTTGCTGCGACTGCGCAAGGAGATGGATCTCTTCGCCAATCTGCGCCCGGCGCAGTGCTTCGACGCGATGGCCGACGCGTCATCGTTGAAGCGCGAGATCGTGGCGGGCCTCGACATCATGATCGTGCGCGAGCTTACCTCGGGCGTATATTTCGGTGAGCCGCGCGGCATCACCGAGGACAATCAGGGCGGCCGGATCGGCGTGAACACCCACCGCTACACGACCGAGGAGATCCGCCGCGTCGCCCGCTCTGCCTTCGAGCTTGCGCGCAAGCGCGGCAACCGCGTGTGCTCGATGGAAAAGCACAACGTGATGGAGGCCGGCATCCTCTGGAAAGAGGAGGTGCAGTGGGTCCACGATCACGAGTACCCCGATGTCGAGCTAAGCCATA
>JBCCSW010000198.1:0-7758 GCA_039199465.1 Pseudomonadota bacterium | reverse complement strand
TCGACGGCGCCTATGCCGAGTATCTGGACGACCCGGCCGAGGATGCGGGTCTGTCGCTGGCGCTCGCGCGCGACAACGTGGTGGCGACGCGCACCTTCTCAAAGATCCACGGCCTTGCGGCGCTCCGCCTTGGCTGGGCCTGCGGGCCGGCGCATGTGATCTCGGTCCTCAACCGCGTGCGCGGGCCGTTCAACGTCTCGGCCCCCGCCCTTGCGGCCGGCGCCGCGGCGATCCGCGACCGCGACTGGGTGACGTTCTGCCGAAACGACAACAACCGCTGGCGCGATTGGCTGGCCGAGCGGATCCGCGCCGCCGGCCTCGGCGTCACGCCGTCGACGGCCAACTTCCTGCTGGTCGATGCGGGGCCCGACGTCGCCGCGCTGACCGCGCATCTGGCGGAACGGGGCCTGATCGTGCGCGGCATGGAGGGCTATGGCCTGCCGCAGCATCTGCGCATCTCGATCGGCGACGAGGCGGCGTGCCGCGCCGTGGCCGAGGCGATCGACGGCTTCGTCGCGGCGACCCCGCAGGCGGTCGAATGAGCGCAGACGGCCTTGCCGACGGGACCGCACCGGAACCATCAGGCGCGGTGCGGGCCGAGCCCGATGCCGCGGCGCGGGTCGAGAGCACTGGCGGCGGGCAGGCGATCTTCGCGCGGGTCGCGCTGATCGGCCTCGGCCTGATCGGCTCCTCCATCGCCCATGCCGCCAGGCGCGTGGGCGCTGCCGGAGAGATCGTCGGGACCGCGCGCAGCGCCACGACGCGCGAGACGGCGTCGCGGCTCGGCTTCTGCGACCGGGTCGAGGAGGATGTCGCCGCTGCCGTCGCCGGAGCCGATCTCATCATCGTCTGCGTGCCCGTCGGCGCATCGGGCGCCGTGGCGCAGGCGATGGCGCCCCATCTGAAGCCAGGCGCCACCGTCAGCGATGTCGGTTCGGTCAAGGGCGCTGTGATCCAGGCGATGCGCGCGCATATGCCCCCGGGCGTGCATTTCGTGCCGGCCCATCCGCTGGCGGGCACCGAGCATTCGGGGCCCGAGAGCGGTTTCGCCGAGTTGTTCGACAATCGCTGGTGCCTGCTGACCCCCCTGCCCGCGACGCCGGCCGAGGCGACGGCCAGGCTGGCGCGCTTCTGGCAGGCGCTGGGCGCCCGCACGGCCGAGATGGACCCCCAGCACCACGATCTGGTGCTCGCCGTGACCAGCCATGTGCCACATGCCATCGCCTATACGATGGTGGGCGTCGCCGATGACCTGTCGCGCGTGACCGACAGCGGAGTGGTGCAGTACTCAGCCGCCGGCTTCCGCGACTTCACCCGGATCGCGGCCTCAGACCCGGTGATGTGGCGCGACGTGTTCCTGAACAACCGCGAGGCGACGCTGGAGATCCTGGGCCGGTTCGCCGAGGAACTGTTCGTGCTGCAGCGCGCGATCCGCACCGGCGACGCGGCGTATCTGGAAGACTACTTCACCAGGACGCGCTCGATCCGGCGGTCGATACTGGATGCCGGGCAGGATGTCGACGTGCCGGATTTCGGCCGCGTCACGGCAGCGCGAAACGGCTGAGCGGGAGGGTCAGGCGGTGAACGAGCAGCAGCCACCATCGCCGAAGCCCCAGGGTCAGAAGGCCGGTATCCAGGTGCGCAACCTGTTCCCCACGCCGATCGCCATCGTCCATCTGCCGAATGCCGCGGCGATCAACGACGCGCTGTCTCAAGCGATCGCCGCGCGCCAGGCCGAAGTTGCCTCGGTCCACCACTCCAACCACGGCGGCGGCTGGCAGAGCCCGACGGATTTCGAGGCCTGGTCGGGCGAGGCCGGTCGCGCCGTGCTGCAGACCTGCGTGAAGATGGCCGACCAGATGACGGTGACGCGCGACGGTCGCCCCTCGCGGGTCGAGTGGCTGATGAATGCCTGGGCCAACGTCAATCGGGCAGGCCAGGGCAACGAGTTCCACACCCATCCCGGTGCCTATTGGTCGGCGACCTATTACGTGCGCGACGGCGGCGCGGCGGCCGATCCGACGCTCGGCGGCGAGTTCGAGATCGCCGATCCCCGCGGCATCGGCCCGGCCATGCTGGCACCGCATCTGGCCTTTGCCTCGGCCGGCGGCCTGTCGGTCGGCATGGCCGAAACCGTGCGCCCCGTGCCCGGCATGCTGCTCCTGTTTCCCTCGTGGCTAAGCCACGCCGTCAGGCTCTATTCCGGCAGCGGCGAACGCATCTCGATCGCGATGAACCTGACGCCGAAGCCCGAGGCTGACCCCGGCGGCGGCTTCGGCGCCCCGCGATAGGCGTCCCCGACCCGCGCTATCCCAGTGCCGACTGCTCGGACGAGTCCGCTACCAGATGGGTAGGATCTCGGGGCAAGTGCTTGCCCACAGCGTGCGCGGGGCGCAGCAGTTCCGCGACGATCCCTAGGGGAAGGCGCACCGACGCGTTGCCCGTCGGCACGACCTCCTCAGATACCAACCCTGTGCGCCGGATCGTCGGGGCGCGGTGGCGCCCTATCAGCACCGCCAGCCCCCAACACGCGGCCGTTCATGGACGAGCGCAGGCAAATCCGGCCGTCCAAAGCCCAAGGAAGATGGCCCAACGCGGGTGCACTAACGCGGACCCGGCCGCGCTAAAGGCGGCTGGCGACGGTTCGCGACAGCGGCAGATCAGAACAGCAGCGTTCCATCGCCCAGGCTGCCCTCGATCTCCCACTCGCTGGAGGCCGCACCCGGGCGCAGCGTGTCCGCCCGCTCGCCATCCTCCATATCCCAGATTGCGACCGTGCCGTTCGAGTGCTGCCACAGGATATCATCGCTGCCATCGCCCGAGAAATCGCCGACGCCCTCGATCTCCCAAGCGCCCGAGGCCGAGCCGGGACGGATGGTGTCCGCCCGCTCGCCCCCCTCCATGTCCCAGATCGCGACCGTACCGTTCGAGTGCTGCCAGAGGATGTCGGCGCTGCCATCGCCCGAGAAGTCGCCGACGCCCTCGATCTCCCAGGCACCCGAGGCCGAGCCCGGCCGGAGCGTGCTGGACCGCTCGCCGCCATCCATATCCCAGATGGCGACTGTGCCGTTCGAGTGCTGCCAGAGGATGTCATCGCTGCCATCCCCCGTAAAATCGCCGACGCCCTCGATCTCCCAGGCACCCGAGGCCGAGCCGGGACGGAGCGTACCGGCCCGTTCGCCGCCCTCCAGATCCCAGATCGCGACCGAGCCGTTCCTATGCTGCCACAGGATGTCGGCGCTGCCGTCGCCCGAGAAGTCGCCGACGCCTTCGATCTCCCAGGCGCTCGAGGCCGAGCCGGGTCGGATGGTGCCGGCGCGTTCGCCGCCCTCCATGTCCCAGATCGTGACCGTGCCGTTCGAATGCTGCCACAGGATGTCGGCGCTGCCGTCGCCCGAGAAATCGCCGCTTCCCTCGATCTCCCAGACGCTGGACGCCGAGCCGGGCCGAATGGTCTCCGCCCGCTCGCCGCCATCCATGTCCCAGATCGCGACCGACCCGTCCGAGTGCTGCCAAAGGATATCGTCGCTGCCGTCGACACTGTCGCCGTTGTCGATGACGGGCGCGAACGAGGCCGCTTGAGCCGGGCTAACGTCTTGCAGAAACCCGTCGACCTTGACGTTTTTGGTGCCGACCTGAACGGTTTCGGTGATTTCACCGCCGAGAGCGCCGCCCGAAAACGTCACGGTGTAGGTCGCGTTGTCCGGAACGACGACGCTGTAGCCCCCGCTGGCGAAGGTCGTGCCCTCGAACGAAAAGCCGTTGCTGCCCGTCACCGTGACGGTGACGGAGAGACCTTCGCCGATATCGTAGAATTCGTTGCCGTTCCGGTCGTCGATGACGACGCCCGTCACGAAGGTGCGCCCACCGTCAGCGAACTTCTGCGTGGCGATCGAGGCGTTCGGCCAATAGGTGCCGTTTCGCACGAAGTCCCCGGTAGCCTGACCGACACCGATCTCGGAGAACCGGTCGCTCAGGATGTTCTGCCGGTGGCCGGGCGATTTGAAGAGGCCCTCGTGGTGGCTGACGATGGTGGATGCGGCAGGAAGCGCCCCGGTACTGAAGCGCGCTGAGATGTTCTCGCCGGTCGCCCACGACCCGCGCAACGGCTCCCATCCCGCCTGGAACATGCGGTCGGTCGCCGACAAGCCGTCGAGACCCCGGTGCGCGAAGAAGTCGTCGCGTACCATGTTCTGTGAATGGGTATCGGCCGCATTCAGAAGGGTTTCAACCGGCGCGAGGGGCTGCTTGGCCGACCCGTTGATCGACCCCGACGGCAGGCCGCTGTTCAAGTTGATGCCGAGCGCGCGCGCCTCGGCGGCGGGGTCGGCACGAGCCCGGTTGATGAGCTCGATGAGGTATTGCTCGTTCGCAGTGGGGGCAGTCATTGGGTCCATCTTCTGCTTGCGCTTGACCGAACTCTCGCTCCCGCACACACGCCGACACTGACTGCGGGTTGGTCCTTCAAACGAAACCGAAGCTGAGCACCGTCTATGGCGACTCTTCGATCAAAATATGGCTGAACGTGCGAACCTGTGGCAGTTCCTTGCAGCGATGATGGCCGCATTTGGGCCGAACACGCGCTCCGCGAGGTTCTCGCGTGGCGGTCGTTCATGCGAGAGTGAACCGATCGTAAGGGGATCGGGCAGACGTTGATGCAGGGGTGAGCGCTGAGGGCTCGGCCCCTCGATTCCCGTCACCCATCTGACCCTCGCCGCGGCCACTGGTCTCTGCGCCGGCATGGCCGTGAGGCGCCCGCACGCGCCGGATCCGGGCCCCGCCTGGCTTCCCTGCGCCGAGCGAGGCTCCTCTGTCCCCACCAGACTTGGCCCTCTCTTGCGAGTATGTCCCTGGCCCGACCCCTCGGCTGGGAGGAGCGCAGAGGCATGAAGGCGAGCAAGGTGATGGCCGCGCCCCATAGGCATTAACCCTGGAGCAGGCGTAACGGGCGTTTGTCGAGCGCCCGGCGACGACCGGTTGGCCCAGCATGGAGTGGTCGAGAGCCGGGCCCGACAGCACCAAGAGCCCCTGCTTGTACGCTAGACCGCCGCCAAGCCGCAGATCTCAGAGAAGCAGCGCGACGGCGCCATCGGCAGCCGGCGGACGCCCTAGGCAGGGGTGCCGCGATCCGATGACTCTGAAGAATTCTGCCGCCGCCTCTTGATATCCTAGCCTCAAATGAGACATAGATGTCTCATGACCAAGATCAGACCCGAGACCCGAGACGCCATCATCGAAGCCGCGTTTCACGTGTATGCCGAGCGGCCAACCGCCTCCCTCGGCGATGTGGCCGAGCGTGCAGGCGTCGGTCGGGCAACGTTGCACCGCTACTTCCCGGGACGCGCCGACCTGATGCGCGCCCTGGCATTGACGGCGATGGAAGAGCTGGAGCGGGCCGCCACGGCGGCGACAGCGGCCGCGGAAAGCTACGCCGAAGGGTTTCGGCTGGCACTGCACGCCATCGTCCCGCTGGCCAATCGCCAGTGGTTCCTGGCGCAGGAGGGCGTGGAGGCCGACCAGGACGTCGCCGCTGCCTACCAGGCGAGCCGCGATCAGCTCTGGGCCGATGTCGAGGCCGCAAAGGCAGAGGGCCTCTTCGCCTCCGACATCCCGACCGCCTGGATCGTCACCGCCTTCGAGAACCTGACCTATGCCGCCTGGTCGCTGGTCCGCGACGGCGAGGCAACGCCGAAACAGGCCGCCGAACTCGCCTGGCGAACGCTCACACGCGGTCTTAAAGGAGATCCCTCATGAACCTCGATGCCCTCACCACCCAAGTCGACGACATCTTCTTCCTGATCGGCGCCGCGATCCTGGCGATCGAAATCGCCGAGATGCTGTTCAAGGGGGAACTGAAGGGAAAGACCATCGGCGAGATGCTGGTCAGTGCGTCGACCCAGATCCCCTATGTCGTCGTCGAAGCGCTGATCCTGACCGGGGCCTACAGTCTCTACTGGATCATCGCCTATGCGCTGCCCTGGTCCATCCCCGTAACCTGGTGGAGCCTGGCGCTGGTCGTCCTGCTGGCGGATATCACCTATTACTGGGAGCATCGGATCGCCCACGAGGTGCGGCTGCTCTGGACGCAGCATGCGGTCCACCATTCCTCACGCGATATGAACATCGTGACGGGTGTGCGCTTCGGGCCGCTGGAGGGTGTTTGGTCGCTCATCGCCCATGTGCCCCTGGCCTTGATGGGCTTCGCACCCGAGGCGATCATCTTCGCGACGATCTTCGTCCTGGCCTATCAGACTTGGCTGCATACCGAGCTGATCGGCAAGCTGGGGCCGCTGGAGTGGATCCTGAACACGCCCTCGCATCATCGGGTGCACCACGGCTGCGACGACAAGTATCTCGACACGAACTACGGCGGCATCCTGATCGTCTGGGATCGGCTCTGGGGGACGTTCCAGGTCGAGGAGGAAACACCCAACTACGGCCTCAAGCGGGACTTCGACAGCCGCAATCCGATCAAGGTCTGGTTCTCGGAACTGCCGGAACTGATCACTGATCTCGGAAAGGCCAAGGGCATCGGCGAGGCGCTTGGGTACCTGTTCCGCAGACCCGGCTGGACACCGAAACGGTGACCCCGGCCGTCTTCGCGGCGGCCGATCGGCTGTCGCTCTCCACCGTGCTTTGGAGGTTTCCGGGCAGGATTGCGCTCACCTGGGGCCTCACGCTTGTCGAGACCGTCCTCCTTGCGCTTCTCCCACTGTTTATCGGGTGGTCGATCGATGGATTGCTGGCGGGTCGCTCGGACGCTTTCTTCCTGTTGACCGCCGTTCTGGTGATCCTTCTGGCCGTGGCGATCGCCCGGCGCCTCTACGACACGCGTGCCTATGGCACGATCAGGGTCGAACTCGGCAGGGCGCTTGCCGGGCGTGGCGCGGACAACGCCGTTTCGGTGACCAACGCGCGCGTGCAGATGGGGGGCGAATTGGTCGACTTCCTTGAGACGACCGCGCCCGAAACCCTGACCGCGGTCGTCCAGATCGTCGTCTCCGTCCTGTTGCTGATGTCCTTCAGCCCTACGCTAGCCGTGTCGGCCGGGGCCGCGGCGCTCACCGTGATCCTGATCTACGGTGTCTTCTCCCGACGCTTTCTCCGCATCAATGGGGCGCTGAACGCACGGCTCGAGCGCCAGGTCACCGCACTGCAAAGCGCACATGTCGGTCGGATCGCCGGGCACTTTCTCGGCCTGCGGCGCGTCGAGGTGCGGCTTTCGGATCTGGAGAGCCTGGTCTACGGGCTGATCTTCCTGGTCCTCCTGAGCATGCTCGCCTTCAACCTCTGGTTTGCGGCGACGAGAAGCGGCGCCTCGCCTGGTCAGATCTTCTCGATCGTCAGCTATTCCTACGAGTTCGTGCAGGCCTCGGCCGTCTTGCCCGCAGCGCTTCAGGCATTGACCCGACTGTCGGCGATCACGTCGCGGATCAACGCCTGAACCTCGCACCAGACAGGGCCCCGCAGTCGAACCGGACCGGCTGTAGATGCCGGCTGCGGTTCGGAAGGCAGTCGTGGCGCGGATCTCGACAGTCGCGCCGATCTATTCGGTCCGCAGATCAGCACGCGGGCGGTCGCGCTTCGGGTCTTCGGGCCAGTGCCCGTCTTCATAGGGCCCCATCAGGATCGACTGCCAGCAAAGCGATCTCCCGTCGGCTGGTTCGTCGAGGATGGTCGAGAACGGTGGAGACGGTCCGCGTCCCTCGGCAGGGTCGCCGAGGAGACACCGGAAGGCGCGGCCCTGCGCGCATCTGC
>JBCCSW010000197.1:0-7772 GCA_039199465.1 Pseudomonadota bacterium | reverse complement strand
GATTTTAGTATTTGTCTGTATAAAGCTCTTTTTTCATATCAGATGCATGATGAGATTGATTTAGCAGGGTTTAAATGCCGCTAGAACTTCAAAACGAGGCAGCGTCAAAACCATCACGTAAACAAGGGTGCATACAACGGTTTGTACTTGATCCGGCTGTCACAGCGACCAACCAGCGCCGACTGCTCGCAATGATACCATGGAAAAGACAAAAGCTACCTTGAGAGTGGCGTCATCGACGGCAATACTTACTTAGTGGCGGCGTCAGGAGATCGATGATCGACACGGCCGAGAACTAGACGAAAAGACTGATGACCTTTTCGCCGCCCTCGAAAGCGGGCCACGGAGGTAACCAATAGACACTGATCGAGCATCCGTCCATTGAACGATCATTAGGGACAGGCCGTTCGTCCGGGCTCACGCCGAAGCACTACAGCGAAGCCGCCGGCACCCGACCGCTTCACGGTGCCTAGGATTTTTCGGCGATCGTGCGATGACCGTGCTCCAGTCGCCGCAGCGGAGCCCTCCCCGTGATACTCGTCAGCGCCCAGGCCTTCCCGCCTGCGACCGGTGGGATCGAGAACCTGCTGCACGGCACGGCACTCTATGCCGCCAAGGCGGGCTACCGGGTCGTGGTCTTCGCCGATGGCGGAACGGCAGCGCGACGCCACGACGCCACGGCTGGCATGCCCTATGCCACACGTCGGTTCACCGGGCCCCGGCCCCTCCGTCGCTGGCTTAAGGCGCGGGCGCTGCTGGCGGCCGCGCGCGACAACCCGATCGACGCGCTGTTCCTTGACACTTGGAAAAGCCTGGAGCCCTTGCCGGCGGGCCTGCCGTTCCCGGTCGTCCCTTGGGCGCATGGCAACGAGTTTCCGCCGACGCCCCGCAAGACCGCCCGCATCCGCCGTGCCCTGTCCAAAGCCAGCCACATCCTCGTCAACTCGCGCGAGACCGACGACCGCCTCGCCCCGGCGCGGCCCGGCCACGTGCCGCGCAGCATTCTGCATCCGCCCGTGTTCCCGGCAGCGGCGCCGGACGCGGACGATCTGGCAGAAGCGTCGCGGCTTTGGGGCATGTCGCGGCCGCGGCTGTTCTCGGTCTGCAGGCTGATTGACTGGAAGGGCATCGACCAGGCGATCCGCGCCCTGCCCGCGATCCGCGCCGTGCACCCGCAGGCCCGCTATGTCATCGCCGGCGGCGGCGGCGACCGCACCCGGCTCGAGGGCATCGTGCGCGAAGCGGGGGTTGCAGAGGCCGCCATCTTCACCGGCCGGATCTCACCGGGCCTCAAGACCGCGCTGATGCGGAGCGCCGATCTCTTTCTGCAGCCTGGCCGGCAGGTGGTCGAAGAGCGCGAGGGATACGGCATCACCTATGCCGAGGCCGCGCTGGAGGGCCTGCCAACGATCTGCGGCAGTGCCGGCGGTGCGCCGGAGGCCATCCTACCCGGGAAAACGGGGCTCGTCGTCGACGGCACCAATGTTGCCGCCATCGCCGAGGCTGGCCTAACGCTCCTTTCCGACCCCGAACGCCTTGACGCGATGAAGCACGCCGCGCGCGCCCACGGCATCGCCAGCCTGTGGGAAAGTCGCATCGGCGACCTGCTCGCCGCAGCCGGCCTTACGACGCTGACGTGACCGCAAAGACAGGGCTCATACCAAGATGCAGTGTTCAGAACCCATGTGCCCGGGCGCGCATGCCGATCGTCATGATGCGCCAGGGCTGACCAACGAGCCTGTCCCAAGCCTCGAAGCACACGGCGAGGAAGTCGCCATAGCCCGCGACGACCTGGTTCGAGCGCCAAGTGTCGCGCATGATCTGCCAGATGTTCTCGGCCGGGTTCAGTTTCGGTGACCTAGGGGGCAACGGCAGGAGCGTTATGTTGTCGGGCACGGCAAGGCTCTTTGAGATGTGCCAGCCGGCCTGATCGAAGATGATTGCGGCATCGGCGCCGTGGTCGACGGCCTGACTGATATCGGCGAGGTGCAGGGTCATGGCGTGGGTGTCTGCCGAGGGCACCACCAGCCCGAGCCCCTTGCCTGATTTCGGGCACATCGCGCCGAAGGCGAGCCGATGGGCGCCATGGGTCCGAGGACAATGGCGAGCGGCCCCCTTGGTGCGCTGATCCTGAGGGGCGGACGGACGCGTAACACGTTTGGCCCAGCGTCGGGTGATCGTGTTCTTCTGACCCACGCGCGCTCCATTTTGCCACCAAAGCTCGATCTCGGTGTCCGGCGGCAGTCCAGCGCGGATCTCGCTCAATCGCTCCGGCAAGCTCTTCTAAATCCGCCACGGCTTACCCGTTCTGGGCGTCGTGACGGGGCGGTGCCGAGAGCTTGGCATAGACCATCAGCCTCAGTTCGCGTCCAACCGTCGTCTCGTCCGGCGAGACGCCAAACTCATGCCCGAGCTACCGGGCCAGAGCTACTGCGCCAGAGCTACTGGGCCAGAGCCACTGGGCCAAAGCTACTGGGCCAGAGCTACTGGGCCAAAGCCACTGGGCCAGAGCCACTGGGCCAAAGCTACTGGGCCAAAGCTACTGGGCCAGAGCCACTGGGCCAGAGCCACCGGACCAGATCGCCGCGGCGCCAGCGGACCACGGCATGGATCGCCGGGATTGGGCCCTTATCGACCCTCTCGGCCAGGCCAGCGCGCTGCTCATCGGTGCGCGTGCGTTGCGGTCGTCGAGCCTGGCGGCCCAGCAGACCCTCCGGCCCATCTGCATCGAAACGGAGTATCCGGTAGCTAACGATCCGCAGACCGACGCCTGCAAGGCGTCCAGCCTCCGAGCGGCGTTTGCCATCGTAGATCTCTGCCAAGGCGAGGAGCCTGCGGCTCTGGCAGCCACCTAGGCTCCGCTTCGCAAAACGTCGCAACGCGGCACCGTCAACGTCGTCTCTCAGCTCGATCGCTGCGCCCATGGCGAACCACCTTCGCGGGTGCGGCGCGTCGATACAGAGACCCGCGGTCGTAGGTATCCAGCCGGGGGTCAGCAACAATGCACGTTGGTATTCAGTCCGGTCACGAGTCTCGCTAGGACGGGCACCGCCCGCCGGTCCTAGATGCGACCCAAGCCAGTTAGACCGCCCGAATTGAACCCACCGACAGCATCTCCCCAGCCGCTACTTCCAAGCCCGGCCCGCGCCTGATCCCGCAGGACCATCAATCCCGCACCCAGCATCGCGGCGACCAGCCGCGATACCGCAAGGTCGCTCAGCCTTCGTCAGCGGCGGCCGTTCCCGCGTCCTCCTGGTCGGCGCGCCGCCCCATGCGATCCTCATACATCTTCACATCGCGCAGCCACCGCGCCAGCGACAGCACCGTGCAAAGCGTGAAGCCGTAGAACCCGCCGCGCCAACCGCCTTTGCCGACATACTGCTTCCAGAAATAGACCGGGAAGAGGCAGACGATCCGCACGACGATCTCGGCCATCGGGCGCCTGCGCGTCTCCAGCGCCCGCACGGTCGAGACCCGGTTCATCTTCTCGACCACCTGAGCGATGTCGCGATGGCCGTGATGGATCAGCGGACCCGCCAGAAGCGTGATGCGCGCCGGGTCGATGTCCGGCAGCTGGTCCCAGGCCCGATGTTCCGGCTGGCGGTGCTGGCGTCGGTCGTACAGCTTGGCGCGCGGCACGTTGAAGAAGCGCTGCCACACCGGGCCGCCTGGCGGGCGCAAGCAGAGATCCAGGGCATAGACGCTCTCGTTTGGCCCGTCGCCGTCGAAGAGCGCGGCGATGGAAACGGCTAGCCGGGCCGACACGATCTCGTCGGCATCGAGATCCAGCAGCCAGTCGTGCCGCGCCGCGTTCTCACCGACCCGCTTCTGATACCCATTGCCGAGCCAGGGCTGCGCGATCACGCGCGCCCCGGCCGCCTTGGCGATGGCAGCGGTCTCGTCGGTCGATCCGGAATCGACCACGATGACCTCATCGGCCACCCGCGCCGCCGCCTCGACGACCGCCCCGATCAGGCGCGCCTCGTTCAGCGTTCGGATATAGGCCGTGATCGGCAGCGCCATGGTACCTTTCCCCTACGCATAGCGGCAGCGTGCGACGGGGCTATGGCATCTTCCGCGCAGCCTGCCTATATCGCCGCGTTGTAGCGGGTGTGGCCGGCGTCCTTTTACGGCGTTCGGATCGATCTCCCGTATTATGTTGTGGGAAGCGGAGACTGCATGGCCAAGCGCGACCTCTACGACGTGCTGGGTGTGCCGAAGGGCGCGTCTGACGACGAGCTCAAGAAAGCGTATCGCCGCAAGGCGAAGGAACTGCATCCCGACCGCAACAAGGACAATCCGAGCGCCGAGGCTGCGTTCAAAGAGGTCAACGAGGCCTATGACATCCTGAAGGACCCGCAGAAGAAAGCGGCCTATGACCAGTTCGGTCACGCCGCCTTCGAGCAGGGGGGGATGGGGGGCGGCCGTGGGCCGGGCGGACCCGGCGGGCCGGACTTCACGTCCGCCTTCTCGGACGTATTCGAGGACCTCTTCGGCGATTTCATGGGTGGGCGCCGGGGCGGCGGGCGCAGCGGCGCAAGGCGCGGTGGCGATCTGCGCTTCAACCTACGCGTCTCGCTGGAGGATGCGTTTCGCGGCAAGCAGACCGCGATCACGGTGCCCGGCACCACACTCTGCACGACGTGCAACGGGACCGGCAGCGAAGGCTCAGCCGAGCCGACGACCTGTCCGACCTGCGGTGGTCTCGGCAAAGTGCGGGCTCAGCAGGGTTTCTTCACGATTGAGCGTGCCTGCCCAACCTGCATGGGCCGTGGCAAGATCATCAAGAACCCTTGTCGCGTCTGCGCCGGCTCGGGCCAGGTGCGGCGCGAACGCACGCTGAACGTCAACGTGCCGCCAGGGGTCGAGACCGGCACGCGGATCCGCCTCGCCGGGGAGGGCGAGCCCGGTGCCTCGGGCGGGCCGCCGGGCGATCTGTATATCTTCGTCGAGGTGGCGCAGCACCAGATCTTCGAGCGTGACGGCAACAACCTCTACTGCCGCATCCCCGTGCCGATGACGACCGCCGCGCTTGGCGGTGAGATCGAGGCGCCGCTGCTCGACGGCGGGCGCACCAGGGTCAAGGTGCCGTCGGGCGTGCAGACCGGTAAGCAGCTTCGCCTTAGGGGCAAAGGCATGCCTGCGCTGCAGCGCGCGGGCCAGGTCGGTGATATGTATATCGAGATGGCGGTCGAGACCCCGGTCAACCTGACCGCGCGCCAGAAGGACCTGCTGCGCGAGTTCGAGCAGGCCGGCGACGACAACTCTCCCGGCAGCCAGGACTTCTTCTCGAAGGTCAAACGCTTCTGGGACGGCATGACGAGCTGAGGGCCTCTCCTCGCCCCGTCGCCAGCCTGGCGCGCGTTGCCGGTGCTGTTCAGGGGCGTCTGGCTTTCGCTGACACCGCGCGGCCTGGCACCCTCCGTCGGCCTTCATGCGCGCAGGCTTTTCCCGTCTCCAGGGCTTCAGAAAGGCAGTCCAGGGGGCGGTTCGTGACCGTGCCCGTCGGCGCGACGACATGAGCCCGGTATCGCGAGGTCTGATCGCGACATGCGACCGGCATTTCCGAGGTGTGAGAGCTCGGCACCCCATGGTCTTGTGTGCGCTGTCGGGCCGGATACCATGCGTTGAGGAATCGCAATCCGGGGTTCGGGCGTGGCTGAGACGATCGACACCGTCGTGACCGGGGCCTCTGGTCGCATGGGTCAGATGCTGATCCGCGCGGTGCTGGAGGACGCGTCTACCCGCCTCGTCGGCGCGACGGACAGGCCGGGCAGCGATTGGATTGGCCAGGATGTCGGCACCGCGATGGGCGGTGCGGCGCTCGGCATCGCGGTCGAGGACGATTTCCTGCCGGTCTTCGCCCGCGCCCGTGCCGTGCTGGACTTCACTACGCCGGCCGCCACCGTCGCCCATGCCGAGATCGCCGCCCAGGCACGTCTGGTCCACGTGATCGGGACCACGGGTTTCACCACCGAAGATCTCGCCAAGATCGACGCTGCGGCGCGCCATGCGAGTATCGTGCGGGCGGGCAACATGTCGCTTGGCGTCAACCTGCTGATGGCGCTGGTGCGCCAGGCGGCCGAGGCCCTGCCGCTCGGCTACGACATCGAGGTCGTAGAGATGCATCATCGCCACAAGGTCGACGCCCCCTCCGGCACGGCGCTGATGCTGGGCGAGGCGGCGGCGGCCGGGCGTGGAACGACGCTCGCCGAGGCGGCGGTCATGGCGCGCGAGGGCCAGACCGGCGCACGGGTCGAGGGGACGATCGGCATGCAGAGTCTGCGTGGCGGCGACGTGGTCGGCGAGCACAGCGTGATCATGGCGGGCCCTGGTGAACGGCTGGTCCTGGGCCATCTGGCGTCGGATCGGATGCTGTTCGCGCGCGGCGCCGTGCAGGCGGCGCGTTGGGCGGTCGGGCAGGGTCCCGGCCACTACGACATGATGGATGTGTTGGGCTTGGTGCGATGACAGGCTGGATTGGTCGCGCCAAACCCCGATCGGTTGCAAAGAAGGCCCTGTAACTTGCCATTCCACCGCTACGTAGCCGTCTGAGGGCAGAGTGTGATGAAAGACACGGCCGATGGCGGCGCCCTGAACCTGGTCAAGCTTTGTGTCGGGGCCGACACGATCGAGGACCTGGCAGACTGGCAACAGCATGTCATGGCGGAACGCCGCCGGGCAGGCCTCGCCGCAGAGCCCCGCCATGTGACGCGGCAATGGCCGCGTCGGGCCGACGAGATCCTGCCCCAGGCCCATTGCGATGGACCGGGACAGGGAACGACGGACGTCGGTGGATCACTCTACTGGGTGATCCGGGGCACGATCCTGGTGCGTCAGCGGATCCTTGCTTTCGAGCAGACCCAGGGCGCCGACGGGATCGTGCGCTGTGGCATCGTGCTGGATCCAACCCTCATGCGGACCGAGGGCAGACCCCGCAAGGTGTTCCAGGGCTGGCGTTACCTGCCACCGGCTGACGCGCCGCCCGATCTGGGGCGGTGGCGCAGGCGGAGCGACTACGGCGACGCCAGGGGGGCGGCGCTGCCACGTGATCTTGAAGCGGCACTCGACGCCCTTGGGGTAGGTGCCGCCGGAAGGTGACACCATGAACCGTCTCGACGCCAGGCTGTCGGACGTGCTCGAACCCGTCAGGGATATCGCCGTGGGCGAGATCCTGGAAACCATGGCGCGCAGCCTTGGCGACGGCCACGACGTGCGCGCCGAGCCGAAGTCGAGGGACGGGCATGGCGCGGTCACGCGCGAGGGCCCGCTCGCGCTGCCGCGCCGCAGCGACCTCCTGATCATCGGCAACGGCAGCGGTGACCTCGTGCGCCAGGTCACCAGCGACGGAGTGCTGAATTTCGAGCCCGTGACCCTGGTCGAGCCGGAGGGCTTCGTCTGCGTGATCGGCCCGTTCCGCTGGGATGCCATGCAGGTCATGGGCGAGCGGGGCGAGCGCGAGGGCGGCTGGACCCCGAACTGGACCCCGGTCAGGCGCTGGTTCCTGGAGTGGTTTCAGAGCCGCTTCTCCAGCGAGGCGCCCGATCTGGACGGCGCCGTCCATGCGCTGAGCGGCCCGGAAGAGCGCTCGCAAGGCTGGCACCTGCGCATCGATCTCGGCTCCGCCCCGGTCGAGACGGTGTCGGACATGATCGGCGCCTTTGCCGACACCGGCCTCTCGCGCATCCGGATCGGCGGCGCGCGGTCGTTCTGACACCCGGTGCCTATGGTAGGCGGTGGTCGTGGCGCGTCTCTGCCGCCGGCACCGCGAG
>JBCCSW010000196.1:0-7772 GCA_039199465.1 Pseudomonadota bacterium | reverse complement strand
CGCAGCCACGGGCGTAGCCCGCCTGCCCTTGACGCGGCCCGCTCGCTCGAGACGCTCGCAATGAAGCCCCTCGGGCTTCTCCCCAGCCCCAACGTCGATGCCGAAGCCGCCTCGAGACACGCAGAACCGGCCATCCCCGGGACGCTCATCGCGGCGACCAGCCGCGATACCGCTTAGATCGGCGATCGGCTCCCCTGCCGCAGCAATTCGGCGACGGCGTCACCGGGCACAGTGGGATGGCTGGTGAAGCGCCCTTCCGACAAGATATCGCCGCCCGCATCGATCAGCACCCGGTGGGTCATCCGGGCGAGCGCCGAGCCGAGCGAGATCCGGGCGACACCAAGTCCTGCGAGCCCCCCTTGGCCGAGCGTCGCCAGGGTCCCCACAGCCAGCGCATTCACTGGCGTGCCGGACGCTGCGCGGACGACGCGCGATAGGGCGGCGCCATCGCCCGGCAGCGGGACATAGACGAGATCGGCGCCGATCTCCGCGAAGGCCGCGATCCGGGCGCAGGCCTCGTCCAGATCATAGGCGCCGGTCATCACGCCATCGGCGCGGGCGCAGAACACGATGTCGCGCGTCAGCGACCGCGCAGCGGCGACGCCTGCCTCGATCCTCTCCAGCGCTTCGGCGCGGGCATAGGCCGGTCCGCCCGCCGTTCGGACGTCCTCGATCGACAGGCCGGCAACGCCCGCCTCGGCCGCAAGACGCACCGTCTCGGCCACGCCCTCGGGCGCATCGGCAAACCCGTTCTCCAGATCGGCCGATACCGGCAGGCCCGTTGCCGCAACCAGATCGGCGGCGTGCGACAGCGCCTCGTCCCGGGTGACTTCGCCATCGTCGCGACCCAGCGTGAAGGCATGGCCGGCCGAGGTGGTGCCGATCGCCGGCGCCCCCATGGCCGCCAGCACGCGGGCCGAGCCGAGATCCCAGGCATTGGCGAGCACGAAGGGCCTGCCCGGCACATGGAGCGCGCGGAAGGCAGGCCCTGGATCATGTCGCGTGATCGCGGACACGGTGTCGCCCGCCCCCGACCGATCAGCCGGGCGCCGTCCGCCGCTTCATCAGATAGCGCTGCAGGAACGGGTAGCTCATCAGCAGCACGGCCAGCAGGATGCAGATCACCGCGATCGGACGCTCGATGAAGATCATCGCATCGCCCTGGCTCGAGATCAGCGACTGCCGGAACGACCGTTCGGCGAGCGGTCCCAGCACGATGGCCAGCACCGCCGGCGCCACGGGATAGTCCAGCTTGCGCATCAGGTAGCCGACCACGCCGAAGATCAGCATCAGCCAGACATCGAACATCCGGTTGGTCGTCGCGAACACGCCAACGATGCAGAGCACGAAGATGATCGGCGCCAGCATCGTGAAGGGCAGCGCGAGCACCCGGATGAAGACCGGGATCAGCGCTAGGTTCAGCACCAGCGTCACGAAGTTGGCCACATACATCGAGCCGATCAGGCCCCAGACGAAGTCCGGCTCCTCGCTGAACAGCAGCGGCCCGGGCCTGAGACCCCAGATGATCATGCCGCCCAGCAGGATCGCCGTCGTCGGGGAGCCCGGGATGCCCAACGTGATCATCGGCAGCATCGATCCGGTCGATGCGGCGTTGTTCGCAGCCTCAGGCGCCGCGACGCCGGCGACATTGCCCTTGCCGAAGGTCTCGGGCTCCTTCGAGAACGACTTGGCGAGGCCATAGGACATCAGCGACGCGGGTGTCGCGCCCGCGGCCGGCAGGGTGCCGACGAAGAAGCCCAGCGTCGAACCCGCGAGCGAGGATTTCATGTAGCGCCCGGCCTCGCCCAGGTTCTCGCGCATGCGGCGCAGCGTGAAGGTTACCTTCGAGATCTGAACGGTGCCCTTGGTGTGTTCCATGGTCCACAGCATTTCGCCGATACCGTAGATGCCGATGGCCAGCACGATGAACTGGATCGGGCGCTGCAACTCGTTCATGTCGAAGAACACCAGCCGCGGCTGGCCCGAGATGATGTCGAAGCCGACCGTTGCGATCACGAGGCCGAGCAGGATCGACACCGCCGTCTTGGCAATATCATCGCCGCCGAGCCCGATGAAAGTGGCGAAGGCCAGCAGCATCAGGGCGAATTCTTCGGGCGGGCCGAACTTCAGAGCAAACTCGGCCAGCGGCGGGGCGAACAGGGTGAACAGCACAACCGACACCGTGCCGCCGATGAAGGATGCGACGGCGGCGGCCATCAGCGCCTTGTCGGCCTTGCCGGCCTGCGCCATGGGCCGGCCGTCGAACACCGTCGCCACGGCCGTGGAGGCACCGGGAATGCCCAGCGTGATCGACGACACCGCGCCGCCATACATCGCGCCGTAGTACAGCGCGGCGAGGAAGATGATCGCGGCCGTCGGCGGGACCAGGAAGGTGACCGGCAGCAGCACCGCCACGCCATTGACCGACCCCAGACCCGGCATCGCGCCCACGAACAGCCCGGCCAGGCACCCCGCGAAGATCATGAAGAGGTTCAGCGGATCGAAGATCGAGAGCTGTATGCCGCCCAAAAGGGGGAACAAGACGGTGTCGATCATTGGCGGGTCTCCTGCTCTTTTTTCGTTGGGCGCATCGAGATGCGTCGATCAGGCGGCGTGGGTTGCGCGTTTGCCGAACACAAACACGCCGACCGCGCCAAGGACGGGCGTCACGACGAGGGAGCCAAGCGCCGCCACCAGCGGGTTGACACCCTTGCCCCGAGCCCAGAGGCCAACCGCGATCGCGCCCAGCAGATTGAGCGCCAGTAGGCCCGAGATGAGGCCCGAGTTCTGGCTGTACTGGATGTCGTACCGAACGTTGTCGACGGCCAGGAACAGCTCCTCGAAGAACGGCAGGCCCTTCGGCAAGTACGTCGTGAGCGCGACCTCGAACAGCAGGTAGATGACCAGCGGTACAGAGAGCACCGCGGTCATGGTCTCGGTCCAACTGTGCCGCCCGATCAGCTTCAGATAGAGCAGCAGGAAGATCATGAAGGCGAAATAGACGCCGATCAGGTGGATCGCGACGATCAGCGCCAGCAGTCCGAAGGCCGTAATCATCACCAGCACGACGGTCTCGAGATCGATGTAGGGCAGCACACTCCGGCTTTCGGGCGTCTGGCGAAGGAACCAGCGCACCAGCGCGGCGAGTGCTGCGAGCCCCATGAGGAAGGACAACCAGAACGGCCAGAAGCCCGAGCCCGGACCGCGTCCTTCGACCCAGCCGATGTTCAGCTCGGCGCTTTTCAGCATGACGCCGCCCGACAGCAGGATCAGGAAGAACGCCATCAGGCCTTCAGCGGTTCTCGTGCTCATGGCGCACCCTCTGCATGATCAATCCGGGTTCGGCGGGCCCGGGTGCACGTCTCCCGTTGCGGTGCGAAGACCGCGCTTGGGTAACGCTGCGCTGGGGCGGCGCGCCGGTGGGGAACCGGCGCGCCGCGGATCAGATCACTCGCCGGTGATCGCGGCGGCGCCGACGGACTCGATCAAGTCCCTGTGGCGCGCGAGCTGAGCGCTGTGGAAGTCGGCCAGATCGGCGCCGGCGGTCCACTCGCTGCAGAACAGGCCTTCGTCATTGCAGAACTGCTGCCACTCATCGGACTCGAACAGCGTCTGGAACAGGTTGGTATACCACTCCTGCGCCTCGGCGCTCATGTTCGGGGGGCCGTTGATCGAGCGCTGCATGTAGTACTCGATATCGTGGCCCAGTTCCTTGGCCGTCGGCACGTCCGGATAGGCTTCCATGCGCTCAGCAGTGAACTGCACCAGCGGCACCGAGCGGCCGGCGCGGTTGAACTCCGACTGCTCGGCCGGGTTGTTCACCGTCGAGTCGATGAAGCCGCCCACCAGGTTCTTCGCCACGGTGCCACCGCCCGGGAAGGGGATGTAGGTGACCTCGTAGCCGAACTCGTTCTCCATCATGGCGGTGAGGATCGAGTCCTCCTGGCCCGAGCCGGTGCCGCCGACCTTCCACTCGCCGCCGGCGCCCTTTACGGCGTCGACATAGGTGGTGAGATCGCTGATGCCCTTCTCCGGCTGCACCCAGAGCAGGAAGGTGTCGAGCGCCATCAGGCCGATCGGCGTGTACTCGCTGATGTCGATGCCAAGATCCGACTGGATGACCGGCGTCGTGTAGTAGCTGTTCAGCGTGACCATCACGGTGTGGTCGTCGCCTGCCTTGTCCTTCAGGTAGGTCAGCGCCTCGGCACCCGAGCCACCCGGCTTGTTGATCGGAATGAACGGCCGGGGGGACAGGCCCTTCTGCTCGATCAGCCCCTGCAGGAGGCGAGCGATCTGGTCGGCGCCGCCGCCCTTGCCCGCCATGATGATCAGTTCGACCGGCTTACGCGGCTCCCAGGCGGCCAGCGCCGAGGACGACGCCGACACCATGAAGCCGGCCGCAGCCAACCCAATGGTGAGTTTCTTGATGATAGACATCTTTGTGTCTTCTCCCTGTCTTGTTGCGACCCTGTGGGCCGTCGCCATTTACGCCGATGCCAAGCACCGCCGCGGTGGGGGAACGAGGATGGCCGCCGTGGTTCGGCTGGCCGCAGCAATATGCATCCCTCGTGCCGGCGGCATCCGCATCCGCCGATAGCGCGACCCTACTCGCCCTCTGGTGGAACGCAATAATTTTTCCTCATTCCAGCAGGTTGGCTCCTCTTTCTTCGTGAAAAGCCGTCCCGTTTTTCATTTTAGAACAGTCCCTGTACTTCGCCGTTCTCGTCGAGTCGGATCGTTTCAGCGGCCGGCTGGCGCGGTAGACCCGGCATCGTCATGATCTCACCGCACACCACGACGATGAACCCGGCCCCTGCCGACAGCCGCACCTCGCGGATGGGGATCGTGAACCCGGTCGGGGCGCCGCGCTTGTTCGGATCGGTCGTGAAGGAATACTGGGTCTTCGCCATGCAAACCGGGAAATGGCCGTAGCCAGCCGCCTCCCACGCCGAGAGCTGGTCCTTGATCTTCTGATCGGCGACGACGCCGTCGGCCCGGTAGATCTCGTGCGCTATGGTCTCGATCTTCCCGAACAGCGACATGCGGTCTGGGTAGATCGGGCTCAGCTCTGCCGTCCCGCTCTCGCAGAGCTCGACGATTTTCTCCGCCGTCTCCGCGATCCCCTTACCGCCGTCGGCCCAGTGGGTGTTGAGAACGGCCGTCACGCCGCGGCCGGCGCAATAGTCCCGGATCGCCTGCACCTCGGCGTCGGTGTCGGTGTAGAAGTGGTTGATCCCGACGACGATCGGGACGCCGAACTTCTGCATGTTCTCGATATGCCGGCCGAGATTGGCGCAGCCATCGGCCACCGCCTTCACGTTCTCGGCCCCAAGGTCGCCCTTGGCCACGCCGCCGTTCATCTTCAGCGCACGGCAGGTCGCGACGATCACCGCGGCATCGGGTTTCAGGCCCGCCATCCGGCACTTGATGTCGTAGAACTTCTCCGCACCGAGGTCCGCACCGAAGCCCGCCTCGGTCACCACATAGTCGGCGAGCTTCAGCGCGGTCTTGGTGGCGATCACCGAATTGCAGCCATGGGCAATGTTGGCGAACGGCCCGCCATGGACGAAGGCTGGATTGTTCTCCAGCGTCTGCACCAGATTGGGCTGCATCGCGTCCTTCAGCAGCACCGTCATCGCACCCGCGGCACCGATCTCGGCACAGGTGACGGGCGAGCGGTCGCGGCGATAGGCGACGACGATACGGCCGAGCCGCTCCTCCAGATCCGCGAGATCGGTCGACAGGCAGAGGATCGCCATCACCTCGGAGGCCACGGTGATATCGAAGCCCGCCTCGCGCGGAAACCCGTTGGCGACACCACCGAGCGACGCGGTAATTTGACGGAGCGCCCTGTCGTTCATGTCCAGCACGCGGCGGAAGGCGATGCGGCGCACGTCGATGTCGAGCGCGTTGCCCCAGTAGATATGGTTGTCCAGCATCGCCGCGAGCAGGTTATGCGCCGAGGTGATGGCGTGGAAATCGCCGGTGAAATGGAGGTTCATCTCCTCCATCGGCACCACCTGCGCATAGCCACCGCCAGCCGCACCGCCCTTCATCCCGAAATTCGGGCCGAGCGAGGCTTCGCGGATGCAGATGCAGGCCTTCTTGCCAATATGATTGAGCCCGTCGCCGAGCCCGACGGTGGTCGTCGTCTTGCCCTCGCCCGCCGGCGTCGGGTTTACCGCGGTGACGAGGATCAGCTTGCCGTCGGGCCGGTCCTTCAGCGCCGTGATGAAGTCGGCCGAGAGCTTGGCCTTGTCGTGCCCATAGGGCAGCAGATGCTCGGCCGGGATGTCGAGCTTCGCACCGATCTCCTGGATCGGTTTCTTGTTCGCTTTCCGGGCAATCTCGATGTCGGACATTGGGTCGGGGCTCTCCCAGGCGCGGCCTTAGGCCGTCGTTGTCGATCGGATGGTGGGGATCACGCGCCGAGCGTCGCGCCCGGCGCCAGATTGACGCTGGCTGCCCACTCTGCGGCAGGAACCTTGCCCTGCCCGGCGGGACGGACCCTTTTCAGCAGCACGCCGCCGCCATCCGCTGCCACCAAAACGCCGTCGTCGGACACGGAAACGACCTGCCCCGGGCTGCCCGATGCCGCGACGCGGCGGGCATCGAACAACTGCACCTCGTCCGCGCCGAGCGTCGTCCAGGCACCGGGCTGCGGGTTGCAGCCGCGGATCAGGTTGTAGACCTCGCTCGCGGGCTTGGACCAGTCGATGCCGGCATCCTTCTTGCGGCACCAGCTCTCGTAGGTCGCCTTGCTCTCGTCCTGCGACATGCGCGGTGGATTGCCCGAGCGGATCAGGTCGATCGCCTCCAGCGTAGTCTCGACGCCCAGGGGAAAGATCTTCTTGAAATAGACATCGCCCAGCGTGTCGTCGGGGCCGATCTCGACCTCGCGCATCAGCAGGATATCGCCTTCGTCCAGCCCATCATCCGGGAAGAACCAGCTGAGCCCGGTCTTGCTGGCGCCGCCGATCACTGCCCAGTTGATCGCCGAGGGCCCGCGATGCAGCGGCAGGAGCGAGGGGTGAAAGCAGATCGAGCCGTGCTTCGGGATGCTGCGCGCCGCTTCGGGCACGAAGATGATCATGTAGGCCATGACCATCAGATCGGCGTTGAGGCCGCGCATCTCGTCCAGCACCGCGTCGTCCTTGTAATTGGGCGGCTGGAACAGCGGCAGGCCACGCTCCAGCGCCGCTTCCTTCATCGGGTCGACGGGGCGGCCGTCCTTGTCGGGCGCAGTGTAGACGCCCACGACCTCGTCTTTGCCCGCCTCAAGGATCTTCTCGAGCGCCGCGCGGCCGAAGGCCTGTTGCCCGTTCACGATCAGTCTCACCGTCATTCCTCCCAGCGGCGCGCGCCGCCATGCGTCGGGCTGATGCCCTTGTTATGTGCAGCGGCCCCACCGCGGCGGCACCGCCTGGTCGTTGCTCGGCCCTCAGGCCGCCATCCCGGCCGGCGGGCTGTCCGAGCGCTGGCACTGCCCCGTCTCGGACGACCAGACCCCGCCCCGGCGATCGCAGTCCAGCGCTGCCTGTTCCGGGCGCAGCTCGGGGAAGTAGAAGAGCGCGAGCACGATCACCCCCAGCGCGCCGAGCACGCCCAGGATCGCCATCCAGCCGGCCTCCTCCTGCTCGCTCATGCGCTTACTCTGCGGCCTTGGGCAGATCGCCGATGGCGCCGGAGCCCGCGATCTCGTTGATCTCCTCGCCCGAATAGCCCAGCACCTCGGCCAGAATCTCGTGCGTATGCTCGCCGAGGAGGGGGCT
>JBCCSW010000195.1:0-7801 GCA_039199465.1 Pseudomonadota bacterium | reverse complement strand
GGCAGCCGGCCCTGCAATTCGGGCAGCAGATCCGACGGCTTGGCGATCGAGAAGGCACCCGAGGCGATGAAAAGGACATGGTCGGTCTTCACCGGCCCGTGCTTGGTGGTCACCGTCGTGCCCTCGATCAGCGGCAGCAGGTCGCGCTGCACGCCCTCGCGGCTGACATCGGCGCCCTGACGCGCGCTGGAGGCCGCGACCTTGTCGATCTCGTCCAGGAAGACGATGCCGTTGTCCTCGACCAGGCGGATCGCGTCGCGCGTGATCTGCTCCTGATCGATCATCTTGTCGGCTTCCTCGGTGATCAGCACGTCGAAGCTCTCGGCCACGGTCATCTTGCGCCGACGGGTCCGGCCCGAGAACGCCTTGCCGAACAGATCGCCGATATTCACCATCCCGCCCTGCTGGCCCATGCCCGGCATCTCGAAGGCAGCCAGCGGGTTCGAGGTGTCGGCGACGTCCAGCTCGATCTCGCGGTCGTCCAGTTCGCCGCTGCGGAGCTTGCGGCGGAAGCTGTCACGCGTCCCCTCGCTGGCGTGCTCACCGACCAATGCGCCCAGCACGCGGTCTTCCGCACCCTTGTGGGCGGCGGCCTTCAGCTCGTCGCGCTTCTGGCCGCGCGCCATGACGATCGCCGTCTCGACCAGGTCGCGGACGATGCTCTCCACATCGCGGCCGACATAGCCGACCTCGGTGAACTTCGTTGCCTCGACCTTGAGGAACGGCGCGTTGGCGAGCTTGGCCAGCCGGCGCGAGATCTCGGTCTTGCCGACGCCCGTAGGCCCGATCATCAGGATGTTCTTCGGGCTGACCTCCTCGCGCAGGCCGGGCTCGAGCTGCTGGCGGCGCCACCGGTTGCGGAGCGCGATGGCGACGGCCCGCTTGGCCTCGCGCTGACCGATGATGAAGCGGTCGAGCTCAGAGACGATCTCGCGCGGCGTCAGGGCACTCGTCTCCGTCATCGCTCCACTCTCCCATGCCAGTTGGCCATGCTTGTTGACCATGCCGGGAGCTATGACGACGCCGGGATCAATCCAAGCCCTCAGTCCCGCGGTTAGGCGGCAACGGGCGGTAGACCGGCGCGCCACGACCCGCTGGGAAGAATGCGGAACAGTCCCCGACGCAGGGCCCGCCAGCTGAGGCCGAGCACCACGACGCCCCCGCCAAGCAGGCCGAGCGCCAGCGCCCCGCGACCGCTCTCGGCGCCCGCGTCGAGCAGGGCGAACAGGATCGCGCCCTGCGTCGCGACGCCGGCCATCACGAATGCGCGCCGGTCGACGATCAGCGCGACAAGGGCGGCGAGCAGGACGACGGCGAGCATCTCGACCACGGGAAACGCGTCGCCCGCCCGCAGCAGAAACACCGGCCCGTTCACCAGCGCGGTCGCCGACAGCACATGGAGCCAGAAGCCGCAATGTGCGAGGCGCGTGACCCGCAGCGGATCGCGGGCATCGAAGGCCATCGCAGTGACGAAGCCGGCCACGCCGCAACCGATGCCGATCCAGGCCGCGTCCAGGGCAAGGCGCACCCTCACGTCCCGCAGGGTGAGGATGCCGGTCTGCAGACCGTCCGACTGGATCACCGACCACGCCACGACCAGTGCCGTATAGACGGCGATGCCGACCACGAACAGCGCGAAGGGCAGCCGATAGCGCAGGTAGAAGCCAAGCGCCGCAACGACGCCGATCCCGACCATCGCCAGCGCATGGAGCGCGTCCAGGATGCCGGGGCCGAGGCCACCGGGGTCTGTGACGAAACCCGCATAGCTCAACACCGCGGTCACCGGAACGGCGACGGCCAGCACCAGGCTCGGCGCAATCATGCGCCGCCGCGCCGTGATGATTTCGGCCAGAGCGATGAACAGCAGCAGCATGACGACGCCCGTCGCCGGAAACGGGAATGCCAGCGCCACGGTCGCGGCCAGGAACAAAGCGACGCCGAGGGCGACGAACAGGTCGTTCAGCCCACGGAAGAACGCAAACGGCTCCACGTCACGCCGTGCCTGCCGCGCTCGGGCCAGCGCCGCGACGCCCGCGGCCTGGGCCTCGTCGATCACCCCGGCCTCCACCGCGGCCGCCAGATCGGCGTCGAGCGCACCGAAATCGCCTCCGGCCACCGCGCTTTCCCGCTCGGTCATCAGATGCTCGACAGGTCGCGTGGCGGGGGCCAGATCACCCGCTCGGGCCAGTTGCGCTGGATGTGGCGGGGCTGCATCGTCCAGCCCGTGGGCACGAAGAAGCGCTGGCGCGTCATGCCCCACAGCACCATGCCGAAGGCGGTGACGGCCGTGATGCCATAGCCGAGCTCCCAGATCGTCAGCGGCACGTCCAGCGTCTGCGCGATCACCACCACCAGCGGCCGCGCCATGGCCAGCCAGATCGCCACCAGCACCGGCAGCCGGTCGATCCGCATCGCCCAGAGCAGCCCGGCCGCGAACAGCGCCAGCAGCGCGATCAGGTCCAGCATCGGCGGCAGCGCCTCGGCCCAGCGCCCGACGATCAGCGCCACGATCGCCGAGCAGATCACATGCAGCGGCCGCGCCGCCTGGGCCGAGAACCAGTCGCCGAACAGGTCGAGCTGGCGCGCCTTGATCATGCCGAGCGCCGCGAGCCCGCCGAAGAACGCGATGTTCAGCGGCTGATCGATGAAGGCCGCCAGGAAACCGCGCGGTGAAAAGCCCTCGATCTGCCCCCAGTTCTGGGGATCGTGCCCCTTGAAGAACAGAAACAGCGAAATCACCGAGAAGGTGACGATGGGCGAGATCAGCCCGGCCAGTCGGAAGCGGTAGGCATAGACCATCATGCCGATCGTCGTCGCCGAGTAGATCAAGCAGATGTAGTGCAGTCCCGGCATCTGCCGGAACGCCTCGGTCGACAGCGACAGCGCGATGGCGAAGCTGACGGGGCCCAGCAGACCCAGCATCGAACCCGGCCAGACCATGCCGCGCCGCTTCACCAGCCACTCAGCCAGGATCCAGGTCGTGACGCCGGCGACAAGCATGTAAGGGATCGGCGCGGGCGTGCGCCCAACCCCCCAGCCCGTGATCAGAAAGGTCAACGCGGTGTATGCGAGCCAGCCGAAGAAGATCAGGTTGACCCAGCCGACCTCGACCTTCTTGTTGCGCTTGGGCTCGAAGACCGGCGCCTCGATCGCCAGTTCGCGGCCGTAGAGCAGCCGCTTGCCGAGCAGCCGCTCTAGCGCCGTGCCGATGGGCCCGCCCGGCACCGGCCAGGGCCGCGGCTGAGGCCCGGTGCCAGGATCGGTGTCGAAGGCCGTGGCGGTCATGCCTCCAGCACCTCCACCGTCGCATTGCCGTTGGTGTAGACGCAGATGCCCGCCGCGATCTCCAGCGCGCGCCGTGCCATCGCCTCGGCATCCATGTCGCTGTCGGCCAGCGCCCTCGCCGCGGCCAGCGCGTACATGCCGCCCGACCCGATGGCGGCGATCCCGCCCTCGGGCTCCAGCACGTCCCCGACGCCGGTGACGACGAACAGCTGCTTGGCGTCCGAGACGATCAGCATCGCCTCCAGGTTCCGCAGCATCTTGTCGGTGCGCCACTCCTTCGCCAGCTCGACGGCGGCGCGCATCAGTTGACCGGGCGCCTGCTCCAACTTGGATTCGAGCTTTTCCAGCAGCGTGAAGGCATCGGCCGTGGCGCCCGCGAAGCCCGTGACGACGGCATGCCCGCCGGGGGAAAGCCGACGCACCTTGCGCGCGTTCGCCTTCATGATGGTCTGGTTGGCGCTGACTTGGCCGTCGCCTGCGACGGCGACCTTGCCGTCCTTCAGCACGGCAACGATGGTCGTGCCGTGCCAGCCGGGACCGCCGCCGCTCGCCCCAACGCCCAAACCGACGCCCATGCCGCGATCGCTCATCGTCCGTCCTGCCGTCCACCAACCATGAGAAAACGCGGCGGCGCCGCCGCTTGAACGCCGGCCCACAACCCCGGCCGCCCTGAGGCGCATGTGCAACTGGCCCTCGCGAGATCAACCTCGTATAGCCGCGTGGCGAAACCAAGGAGGGGCGCATGCGACAGGCGAACCGCCAGCGCCGCACCGCCGAGACCGAGATCAGCGTCGCGCTGAACCTCGATGGCACGGGGCAGGCCGAGAACCGGACAGGGATCGGCTTCCTCGATCATATGCTCGACCAGGTGGCCCGCCACGGGCTGATCGACCTGACGATCAGCGCGACCGGCGACCGCCATATCGACGACCACCACACGACCGAGGATACCGGCATCACGCTCGGCCAGGCGCTGGATGCGGCGCTGGGAGAGAAGCGCGGCATCCGCCGCTATGGCACCGCCTACGCGCCGATGGACGAGGCGCTGGTGCGCGCCGCGGTCGACCTGTCGGGCCGGCCCTTCCTGGTCTGGGACGTGGGCTTCACCGCCGAGAAAATCGGCAGCTTCGATACCGAGCTGGTGCGCGAGTTCTTCACCGCACTGGCGATGAATGCGCGGATGACGCTGCATGTCGCGTGCCTTTCCGGCGCGAACAGCCACCATATCGCCGAGGCGTGCTTCAAGGCGCTCGCCCGCGCATTGCGCGAGGCGGTGGAGATCGATCCGCGCCGTGCCGACGCCCTGCCATCCACGAAGGAGGCGCTCTGATGGAAACGACGCTCTACACCATCCACCAGCGCCGCACCGGCGATGCCGTGCGCGTGATCGGCGACGGGCGTCATGCGCTGGCGGTCGTCCCACCGGTTTGGGCGCTGTGGCGCGGCCTCTGGGCCAGCCTGATCGTGATGATCGCAGGGCTCGTCGGGCTGGCCTTCGTCGCCCCGGCGGCGGTCGGCACGCTCTACCTGGGCTTCGTGCTGCTCGCCTTTCTGGAAGGTGCGACGATCGAGCGGGCGGAACTCTGGCTCCGCGGCTGGCGCGAGATCGCGGTCGCCGAGGCGCGCACCCCGGAAGGGGCCGAGGAGGCCTGGGTCACCGGACATGCCGTCCTGACGGGATGACGACCGCGATCATCGATTACGGCTCGGGCAACCTGCGCTCGGCCGCCAAGGCGTTCGAGCGGATGAGCCGGGAACAGGGCGACAGCGGCGCGCCCATCGTCGTCACCGGCGATGCCGATCTGGTGGCGCGGGCCGATCGGATCGTCCTGCCGGGTGTGGGCGCCTTCGCCGACTGCCGCGCAGGCCTGATGGCGGTCGACGGCATGATGGCCGCCATCGCCGAGCGGGTGGCAGCCGGCCAGCCGTTCCTCGGCATCTGCGTCGGCATGCAGCTGATGGCCACGCGCGGGCTAGAGCATGGCGAGACCCCCGGCTTCGACTGGATCGGCGGCGACGTGGTGCGCCTGGAGCCTGACGACCCGGGGCTGAAGGTGCCGCATATGGGCTGGAACGCCCTGGACGTGACCGCGGGCAGCCACCCGGTGCTGGACGGCATTGCCAGCGGCGATCACGCCTATTTCGTGCATTCCTATCACCTGCGGACGGCCACGCCTGCGCATCGGCTCGCCCATGCCAGCCATGGCGAACAGATCACAGCGATCGTCGGACGCGACACGATGGTCGGCACCCAGTTCCATCCCGAGAAGAGCCAGGCGACCGGGCTTCGCCTGATCGCGAACTTCCTCGGCTGGTCGCCCTGACGCGCGCGCCCTGACGCCACGCCGGCCGCCTGTGGTCGGACGCTGCGAAAGAACCACCATCACGCCACCTGACAGGCCCGTGAGAGGCCCTGCCCAGGTTGCCCATCGCGACCATCTGACCGTGACGCACCGCACCACACCACACCCAGGGAGAGCCCGATGCTCGCTTCGACCTTCAAGCCGCTCATCGCCGGCGCCGCCGTCGCGCTGGCCATGGCTGCCGCCACCGTCCCGACCGAGGCCGACGCCACGGAGCCGATCTACCAGACGCTGCTCGGCACCGCGATCGACGGCACCGACCCGGTGTCATACTTCACCGAGGGCCGGCCGGTCGAAGGGTCGTCCGACTTCACCTACGAGTGGAACGGTGCCACCTGGCGCTTCGCGTCGGCCGAGAACCGCGAGGCCTTCATCGCCGATCCCGCACGCTATGCGCCGCAATATGGCGGGTACTGCGCCTGGGCCGTCAGCCAGGGCTACACCGCCTCGACCACGCCGGAGGCCTGGGCCATCGTCGACGACAAGCTGTATCTGAACTACAGCGCGAGCGTTCAGGAGACCTGGAACAAGGACGTCCCGGGCTTCATTGCCTCGGCCGACGAGAACTGGCCCGGCGTCATCGAATAAGCCTCTCGCGGGAGCGGCGATGGCCGTTCCCGCACTGATCTGCGCGACCTATTCGACGCGGATCCAATCCTGGCCGCGGCAAATGAGGCCGCCCAAAACGCAGCCCGACAACTCCAAGACGTCCGCGGCCTTCATGGCCATCTTGGCGCGATAGGTCTCGTCCTCGTCTGGCGCCCAGACCCGTCCGCTGCTCCAGGCGCCGTCGCCGTCGGCCTCCATATCCCAGACAATCGGCTTGCCGATGGTGCTGACACTTGCGCCGCCGAACGCCCCTTCGATGGTGCCGCAGAGCTGATCCGCGGCGCTCGCGCAGGCCGCGATGCGCACATGCAGATAGCGCCCGTCACTCTCCGCCGTCTTCCACAGCCCCGTCGGGTCCCAGGCCTGAGCACGCGCGCCGAGACCGATCACCGCACCGATCGTTAGGCCAAGGCCGAGTGCCAAAGGAAGGCGCCAGCAGCGGTTCACTCCAGTCATCAATGTGTCCTCCCAGGCGGTTTTTCGGAGCTAGGCGCTCGGAATGACGCGCAGGTCAAGGGATGACGTGGCGTCGATGACCCGGTGTGACGCGGCACCGAGAGGAGGGTCCCCCTAGCGCACGACCCTGGCGGGCGATAGAGGTCCGCCGAGGCGCCGCCAACCCGCACAGGCAACGGTTCGAGCGGGCCATCAGGGCACGAGCAGGGACGCCGCCATGATCCTCTATCCCGCCATCGACCTGAAGGACGGCGCATGCGTGCGGCTGCTGCGCGGCGACATGGCCTCGGCGACGGTGTTCGGCACCGATCCCGCAGCCCAGGCTGCCGCCTTCGCCGCAGCAGGCGCAGCCTGGGTCCATGTCGTCGATCTCAACGGCGCCTTCGCGGGCCGTCCGGTGAACGGCCCCGCGGTCGAGGCGATCCTGGCCGCCGTCGATGTCCCGATCCAACTCGGCGGCGGTATCCGCGACCGCACGACCGTCGAGCTCTGGCTCGACAAGGGTATCGCACGGGTGATCCTCGGCACCGCGGCACTGCGCGATCCGCAACTGGTGCGCGAGGCGGCTGCCGCGCATCCCGGCCGGATCGCCGTCGGCATCGACGCGCGCGCTGGACGCGTCGCGGTGGAAGGCTGGGCCGAAGTCAGCGAGATCGAGGCGACGGACCTGGCACAGCGTTTCGAGGACGCGGGCGTGGCAGCGATCATCTACACCGATATCGACCGCGACGGCGCCATGGCCGGGCCCAACGTCGCTGCGACCGCGGCACTGGCGCGCTCGGTCGCGATCCCGGTGATCGCCTCCGGCGGTGTGTCATCGCTCGCCGACCTGGCCGCGCTGCGCGAGACCGGCGCGATCGCCGGCGCGATCTCGGGCCGCGCCCTCTATGACGGCACGATCGACCTGGCCGAGGCGATCGCCACCCTAGCGGCCTGACATCCTGCAACACGTCCCAGAAGATCGGGGCGGGTCAAGGATCGCGCTAGCGACGGGCGCAAGCCCGCTCGTCCTTGACGCGCCCCGATCGTCGATCACGCTAACTCAGACGCCCCCTCGGGCTTCTCCCCAGCCCAATAGACGAAGCAGC
>JBCCSW010000194.1:0-7863 GCA_039199465.1 Pseudomonadota bacterium | reverse complement strand
GCCGTCGCCGTCGGCGAGGCAGAGCGCCAAGGCGCCGAAGGGCAACGAGGCTGCCAGCTCGGGACGCGCCAACGCCTGCGCGAGCCCCTCGGTCGGGCCGTCGCCGAACGGGGCGGCGACGGCGCCATAGCGGGCGTCCCAGGCGGCGGCCGCATCATCGTCATCGCGCTGCGTATCGTTCATCTTCCAGTCCCCGGGCATGGCGTGACGGTTGACGGGCGGCGATGCCTTGGCGAGGCAGGAAGCCATGAGCCAGCCGAGCGATCCAGACGCCATCGCCACCCCGCCAGCACTCGCCGCCGACGATCCCGTTTCGGCGCAGTACGAGGCATTTCCCTATCCCGAACGCGACCCGGCGGACGAGGCGCGGCGGCTGATCGAGGGCTCGCCGTCGCATCCGGTCGAGATCGACCATTTCCTGTGCGACGGCCGGCGCGACTGGTCGGCGCCGTTCCGCGCACTGGTCGCGGGCGGGGGAACGGGCGACGGGCTGGTCATGCTGGCCCAGCGGTTGGCCGATATCGGCTGCCCGGCCGAGATCACCTATCTCGACCTCTCGACCGCCGCGCGGCGCATCGCCGAGGCGCGGATCGCGGCGCGTGGCCTGGACGTGCGCTTCGTTACGGCCGATCTGGCCGAGGCACCGGCACTCGCGCCGCCGGGCGGGTTCGACTACATCGACTGCTGCGGCGTGCTGCATCACCTTCCCGACCCGGATGCCGGGTTCCGGGCATTGGCCGAGGCGCTGTCGCCCAAGGGCGGCATCGGCCTCATGGTATACGCGCCGCATGGCCGGTCGGGCGTCTATCCGCTGCAGGCCGCCTTTGCCGCGCTGCTGGGCGATGTTCCGCTCCGGCAGCGGCCAGCGGTGGCGCGGTCGGTGATCGAGGCGTTGCCAGGCTCGCATCCGCTGTCGCGCAATCCGCTGATCGGCGATCATCGCTCGGCAGGGGATGCCGGCCTCTACGATCTGCTGCTGCATGCGCGCGACCGACCGTACACGATTGATGCGCTGGCCGGCGCGTTGGAGCGGGCGGGCCTGGCGCTCGTCGCACCTGCGACCCCGGGCCTGTACGACCCCGAGCGCCTGCTGCCCGATCCAGCGCGTTTTGCGGCCAGGCTGCGTGTGCTGGACCCGATCCAACGCATGGCGCTGGCCGAGAACCTGTCGGGCAGCCTGAAGACCCATGTCGTCTATGCCGCGCCGCAGGACCGGGCAGCGGTGGCCACCGGCGCTGTCGTGACCGACGCGGTGCCACGGCTGCGGGGCCTGAAAGCCCAGGCGCTGGCCGAGGCGGTGCGTCGGCAGGGCCGGATCAAGGCGACGCTCGCGGGCATGCCCTTCGTGCTGGAAATCGATCGCGCCGCGGCGCCGTTGCTCGCCTTGGCCAACGGTCGGCGCGACCTGTCGGCGATCGCGGCCGGGTCGGGCATGCAGTGGCTCGGTTTCGCGGGGCTCTGGGGTCGCGCAGCGCGCACGCTGACAGCCTTCGGCCTGTTGCACTACAGCCGTGGGGGGGCGCGATGACCCCGACGGTGCCGATCGACCGCGCGACGGTCACGCTGGCCGAGCCGCCCTTTCTGCCGTTCCTCGACCCGCGTACCGCCCGGGCGCCGGGGCTGTCGCCGCTGGCCCCCGGCGCTTGGATCGTCACGGGCCCCGACTATGCCGCGCAGATGCGGCTGCGCCAGCGGCTGATGGCCGAGCGGCCCGACGACGTGCTCGCGATCTGTGGGGGTGCCGAGGATGCGCTTGGCGAACTCCTGTCCCTGGTGATCGCCGAACTCGACGCCCGCGCCGAATTCGGGCGCGACGCTGCGGGTCGTCTCATCCGCCGGGATGGCGTGGCGATCGCGCCGGATGCCGACGCGCCGCTCAAGACCATCTCCTCGCTGGTGGCGGAGGACTTCTGCCTGCTCCAGCGGGTCGAGGGCGAGCCGGAGTATCGCCTGACGGCCGCAGCGCTTTGCTTTCCGTCGCGCTGGTCGCTGGCCGAGAAGATCGGCCATCCGCTGACTGCCATCCACGACCCCGTACCGGACTATGACGCCACGCTGGCCCGCCGTGTCGGCCGCGTCTTCGACATGCTGGCGCCCGAGCGTCCGGTCGTGCGCATCAACTGGCTGATGCACGAGGACCCGGCGCTCTATCAGCCTGCGCATCGCCCGGCCGCGCAGGGCAGGGGGCCGGCGTCGGGCCTCTATCTGCGGACCGAACATCAGACGCTGCGCCGGCTGCCGCGCACCGGTGCCGTCGCCTTCGGCATCCGCACCCATGTGACGCCGGTCGAGGCGCTGCGGCCTGCGGTGCGCGCCGCCCTCGCCGACGGTCTCGCGGCCCTGCAGCCCGACACCATCGACTATCGCATCGGGGCGGAGGACCTGGCGGCCGGGCGCGACTTCATCGCACGCCTCGTCGCCTGAACCTATCGCCAGCCGCGCCGCCGCGCGCTAGCCTCGCCCAAGCCTTGCAGGAGAGCCGAGATGTCCGATGCCGTTGCCATCGTCGCTGCCCGCCGGACCCCGATGGGCGGCTTCCAGGGCGAGTTGTCCGGCGCACGGGCCGCCGATCTGGGTGCCGCGGCGATCCGCGCGGCGCTGAAGGAGTCCGGCGTGAAGCACGACAGCGTGCACGAGGTGCTGATGGGCTGTGTGCTGCCGGCCGGTCAGGGTCAGGCGCCGGCACGTCAGGCCGCCCTCGGCGCCGGCCTGCCGGATGCGGTGCCGGCCAGCACGGTCAACAAGATGTGTGGCTCGGGCATGAAAACGGTCATGATGGCGCATGACGCCCTAGCGTCGGGCCATGGCGGGCGTGGCGCGGCGATGGTCGCAGGCGGCATGGAGTCGATGTCGAACGCGCCCTACCTGCTGCCGAAGATGCGCGGCGGCGCCCGGCTCGGCCACGCACAGGCCGTCGATCACATGTTCCTCGACGGGCTGGAGGACGCTTATGACCGCGGGCGCCTGATGGGCACCTTCGCCGAGGACTGCGCCGAGCACTACCAATTCACGCGGGAGGAGCAGGACGGCTATGCCCTCGCCTCGCTGGAGCGGGCGCTCGGCGCGCAACAGGCCGGCACCTTCGATGCCGAGGTGGTGGCGGTCGACATCGAGACGCGCAAGGGCAGCGTCATCGTCTCGACCGATGAACAGCCGCGCACTGCCCGGCCCGACAAGATCCTGCAACTGAAACCCGCCTTCCGGCAGAACGGGACGGTGACGCCGGCGAATAGCTCGTCGATCTCGGACGGGGCGGCCGCGCTTGTGCTGATGCGCGGCGACGAGGCGAAAGCTGCGGGCCGCCCGATCAGGGCGCGCATCGTGGGGCAGGCCGCTCATGCTCAGGCGCCCGGCTGGTTCACCACCGCGCCTGTACCCGCCATGCAGAAGCTGTTGATGCGCGTCGGCTGGACGGTGGAGGAGGTCGATCTCTGGGAGGTCAACGAGGCCTTCGCCGTCGTACCGATGGCTGCCATGCGCGAGATCGGCATCCCGCGCGAGAAGCTGAACGTGAACGGCGGGGCCTGTGCGCTGGGCCACCCGATCGGCGCGTCGGGCGCGCGCATTCTGGTGACGCTGCTGCATGCGCTGGAGGCGCGGGGTCTGAGGCGCGGCGTCGCCGGGATCTGCATCGGCGGTGGGGAGGCGACCGCCATCGCGTTGGAGCGCGACTGACCGCCAGGGTGCGGCACTCCCGATCGGCGCCAAGCGTTCCGGCGGGTGATCTCAGCCGTGGCGCGGGAACAGCCGAAGCGTGATCAGCGCCGCTATCCGGTCGGCGACCGGTCGCATCAGCAGCACGCCGGCAATGGCGATCGGGCCCGAGATCGACCACGACCCCATCCAATCGGACAGGAAGTTCGGCGAAAGGCCCAGATTGATCGTGGTGATCAGCCCCGACATCACGAAGGACATGAGGGTCGCCATCACGATCGGGGCGACGAAACGTTCTGGGTGGCGCATGGTAGACTCCGATATGTCAGGGTTACTGACATAAGTGGTTGAATACGGGGCCGGCGCAAGGGCGTGCGCTGCATAGCCGCCATGCCGGCAGGCGCGGCGCTCCCGAATGCCCTCGCGGATGGCAGCGCCGTCGGCCCGATGTGCGGTCCAGGACACGGGCGGGGCGCGTCGGCCTGCTGCCTTCCGATGCCCGGATGACCGCCGCCTGCTGATGGCGTAGGGCAGACCTGTGCGTGGCGGTCTTCTCAACGGGCGCCGTCCGCGCCCACCCTTCCAGCGGATGCCGGGATGCTTGCACTCGCCCTTCTCCTCGACGCGCTGATCGGCGATCCCGATGCGCTATGGCGGCGCGTGCCGCATCCCGTGGTTCTGATGGGCCGGCTCGTCGCACTGCTGGAGGAGGGGTTGAACCACGGTCGGTGGCGCCGGGCGAAGGGCGTGCTGGCGGTCTCGATCCTCTGCTTGAGCGTGGCGGCCCCGGCGCTGTTTCTGTCGATCTCGCTGTTCGGCGGCGTGCTGGAGGTCGCGATTGCTGCCATCCTGCTCGCTCAGCGAAGCCTCGTCCGTCATGTCGAGGCCGTCGCCGACGCCCTGTCGAAATCGCTCGATAAGGGGCGCGAGGCCGTCGGGCATATCGTCGGGCGCGAGACGGCCGAGATGCAGCGCGAGGATGTGGCGCGCTCGGCCATCGAGTCGGCGGCCGAGAACTTCTCCGACGGCGTGGTGGCACCGGCCTTCTGGTTCCTGCTGCTCGGCCTGCCCGGAATCGCGGTCTACAAGGCGGTGAACACGGCCGATTCGATGATCGGCCATCGGACGCCGCGCTACGAGGCCTTCGGTTGGGCGGCAGCCCGGCTGGACGACGCGATGAACTGGATACCGGCGCGCCTGGCGGGCGTGCTGATCGCCGTCGTCGGCACGGGGCGCGAGGCGTTCGACTGCATGATGCGCGACGCGGTGCTGCATCGCAGCCCCAATGCCGGCTGGCCCGAGGCGGCCATGGCCGCCTCGCTCGGCATCAAGCTGGGCGGGCCGCGGGCCTATGCCGGCACCGTCCGTGACGACCCGTGGCTGAACGCCGGCGGCGAACGCGTGCCGGGCGTCGGCGAGATCAGGGCCGCGGTCACGCAGATCTGGAAGGCGTGGCAGATCGTGGTCGGCGCCGCTGCGGTGCTGTGGCTTGTCGCGTTACTGTTCGGGCTGGTTTTCTGAGCTTACCCGACCGCGGCGGCCAGCGCGGCGGCGTGGCCCGCGCCGAGCACCCAGGCCTCCTCCACCTCGATGTCGCGCCGCTCAGCGGGCGTCAGGGTGTCGGGGCCGCTGAAGATCGGGGCTAGCGCCCCCGTTGCATCGAGCCGCGCCAGGGCACGGGCCAGCACGCGGACCTGCGCCGCGTCCCGGACCTCGCCGGGCCGGGTCGATGCGGCGACGGTGCGATGGATCAGCGAGGGATAGACCTCCGCCAGAACGGTCGTGCCGGCAGCGGTCTCGGGCGGCGCGAGGCCGGTCTCGAACGGCCAGACCAGCAGGTGGTCGGATAGATCGGGATCGCGGCGCAGTCTCTCCAGTGCGGCGATGCCGGTCAGCGCCTGTCCGCCGACGGTGGGATTGTAGAAGAGCTGCCAGCAAGAGGACGGGCGCCGCCTGGCCTCGGCCTGAACCGCCGCATCGACGTGGCGAAACTCCGACGGCCAGCGATCGCCATAGCCCGTGGGTTTCTTCACCGGCAGATCGGCAAGGTCGAGCGCTGCTGGCCGGCCCCAGAACGGACCCGGCGCCACGCCCGTTGCCGCCGCGATCCGGGCATTCAGCGCGGCGGCGATCTGGAAGCGATTGTTGCCGTTCTTCGGCGCCTCCTCGATCGTCGTGCCCAGCATCGACCAAGTCGCCTGCCAGGGCGGCCCGCCGCCGTCGGTCATCAGCGCGGCGCTGCCGACCGGGTAGCCGAACGGAAAGTCGAAGGCGGCGAGCAGGCGCTCGCCGGCGCCGCGCGCCCGGCGCATGCGCTCGGCCAGGACGGCGACCGCCTCTGCCCGGGTGGCGAGATTGACGCGGATGCCCGGCGCCGGCCGGTTCACCCGGGCCTCAGCCATCCAGATGCTGTCCTTGCCGCGGCTCCGCACGCTCGCGGCCGACCAATCGATGACGATGACGCTGTCGAACAGGGGCGCGGCCATGCGGCGCAGCTAGCCCGCCTGGCGTCGTGCGGCGACCCTTGCTGCGGGCGAAACGCTCTGCAACACCACGATGCCAGCCACCCCATCCAGCACCCGGCGGAGATGACGTTGAGCGAAACGACGACCATGGCGCAGCCCGCCGTTCTCTCCGATCTGACGGTGGCGCCGCGCGACCCCTCGATCGCCGAACGCCTGGCGGCGCGCTGGGCCGAGAAGACCATGCCGCCCGGTGCGCTCGGCCGGTTGATGGCGCTCGGCACCGCGCTGGGGGTCGCGCAGGATACCGACCGGCCCGCCGGCAGCCCGGCCGAGGCCATTGTCTTCGCAGCTGATCATGGCCTTGTCGAGGAAGGCGTCAGCGCCTGGCCGCAGGCCGTGACCGCGCTGATGGTGGAGCGGCTTTGCGTCGGCGATGCAGCGGCCTCGGTCATGGCGCGTGCCGCCAAGGCCCGGATGCAGGTGGTCGATATCGGTGTCGCGACGCCGTATCGCTTGCCGCCGCCTGGCCTGGTCTCGGCCCCGATCCGGCCGGGCACGCGCAACGCGCTGGTCGAGGACGCGTTGACGCGCGACGAGGTCGAGCGTGCCCTTCGCCTCGGTGCCGATGCGGTGCGCGAGGCGGTCTCGCGCGGGGCACGCGTGCTTGTCTTGGGCGAGATGGGGATCGGCAACACCGCCAGCGCGTCGCTCGTCGCCCATGCGGTCGCGGGCCTCGATCTGGATGATCTGGTCGGGCCGGGCGCCGGCTTGGATGCCGATGGCGTGGCGAGCAAGCGCGCGGTGCTAAGGCGGGTAGCGGCGCGCCGGCCCGGAAGGCTTGACGCTGTCACGGCGCTGTCGGCCTTCGGCGGGCTTGAGATCGCGGCGATGACAGGCGCGATGATCGCCGGCGCCGCCGACCGCGCGGCGGTGCTGGTCGACGGTTTCATCGCCTCGGCGGCGGCGCTGGCGGCGGTGACCCTGCGCCCCGAGATCCGGCCGTCGCTGCTCTTCGCCCACCGCTCGGCCGAGCCTGGACACCGGCAGATGCTCGAGGCGCTCGGGGCCGCGCCGCTGCTCGATCTCGACATGCGCCTCGGCGAGGGAACGGGCGCGCTGGCCGCGCTGCCGATGGCCGAGATGGCAGCACGACTGCTGCAGGAAATGGCGACGTTCGAGAGCGCCGGGATCGGCCGTGAGCCGGACTGACGAGCGCGCGAGCGTGCCGCCGGGTGGGCTGCTGGCGCGCGAGACCGGGGCGCTGATCAGCGCGCTGCAGTTCGCGACCCGGCTGCCGCTGCCCGATCCGGGATGGGAGCCCGGCCGCCTGGCACGTGCTGCGCCATGGCTGCCGGTGGCCGGTCTGCTGGCGGGCTTGGTGGCGGCGGCCGTGCTGCTCGCGGCCTCGATGATACTGCCGCCGGCCGTCTCGGCGGGCCTGGCGCTCGCGGCGATGCTGGCCGTGACCGGTGCGCTGCACGAGGACGGCCTTGCCGATCTCGCCGATGCGGCCGGCGGATGGGCCAGCCGCGAGCGAGCGCTTGAGATCATGCGCGACAGCCGCAATGGCACCTATGGGGTGCTGGCCCTGGTGCTGATCCTCGGCCTGCGCTGGAGTGCGCTTGCCGCGATGGACCCGCCCGCCGCCGCGGCCGCGCTTGTCTTGGCGGCGATGCTGGGCCGGGCGGCGATGCTGGCGGTGCTGACGAGGCCTGGACCCGCGCGGCGCGACGGGCTGGCGGCG
>JBCCSW010000193.1:0-7866 GCA_039199465.1 Pseudomonadota bacterium | reverse complement strand
CGCCTGCCCTTTGGGTAGCGGTGAAGGGGCAGGTCATGGAGGAGCGCCCGATCATGGCGTCCGAGGACAGCGTGGCTGAGGCGGCCGGGCGGCGGCGTGGTCGCGGCGGTGGCGGCGCCGCGCGACGGGCTGCGCGCAGCGGGCCGGATACCGAGCTCGTCCGCTTCATCACGCGCCGTATCCCAGATTTCGAGATCCTGGACGCCGAAGCGCTGGAGCTGATCGAACACAACGCAGATACCGTGCTGGAGGAGATCGGCGTCAGCTTCGTCGAGAACCCCGAAGCGCTCGCCCGCTGGCGCGAGGCCGGCGCCGATGTCCGCGAGGACCGGGTGCGCATACCGCGCGGCATGGCGCGCCAGCTTTGCGCCACCGCGCCGTCGCGCTTTACGCAGCACGCCCGAAACCCGGATCGCAATGTCGAGATCGGCGGGCGCAACCTCGTTCTCGCACCCGTCTACGGCCCGCCCTTCATCCGCGACCACCAGGGCGGCCGCCGCTATGCGACCCTGGCGGATTTCGAGAAGCTGGTGAAGCTCGCCTATATGTCGAAATGGCTGCACCATTCCGGCGGCACCGTCTGCGAGCCGACCGATGTGGCGGTGAACAAGCGCCATCTCGATATGCTGTCGGCGCATATCCGACTGTCCGATAAGCCTTTCATGGGCTCGGTCACCGATCCGGCGCGGGCGCGCGACAGCGTCCGCATGGCCGAGCTGGTTTTCGGCGAGGACTTCGTTCGCGACAACGCTGTGATGACGTCGCTGATCAACGTCAACTCACCGCTGACCTTCGACAACGTCATGATGGGCGCGCTGGAGGTCTATGCGCAGGCCGGACAGGCCTGCATCGTCTCGCCCTTCATCGTGGGCGGCGCCATGGCGCCTGTTACGGTCGCCGGCACGCTGACGCAGATCCTGGCCGAGGTCACGGCGGGCATCGCCTACAGCCAGCTCGTCCGGCCCGGCGCGCCGGTGATCTTCGGCGCTTTCGTGACCTCGATCGACATGAACTCCGGCGCCCCGACCTTCGGCACGCCCGAGGCGTCGAAGATCCTGTACGGCGCGGGTCAGTTGGCGCGGCGCCTCAACCTCCCGTTCCGCTCTGGCGGTGGGCTCTGCGGCTCGAAGCTGCCGGACGCCCAGGCCGGCTATGAGAGCGCGAACACCTTGCAGACCGCGCTGCTCGGCGGGGTCAATTTCATGCTCCACGCCGCAGGCTGGTTGGAGGGCGGGCTGGTCGCGAGCCCAGAGAAGCTGGTGATGGATGCCGATCAGTGCGGTGCGCTCCACGCCATGGCCAGCGGCATCGACCTGGACGACAACGGCCAAGCCATGGACGCGCTTCGCGAGGTCGGGCCGAGCGGCCACTTCCTCGGCTGCAGCCACACGCAGGCCAATTTCAAGACCGCGTTCTGGCGCTCGAACGTTCTGGACTATCGACCGTTCGAGACCTGGGCCGACGATGGCGGACCCGACACGTTCAGTGCAGCCGCCAAGCGGGTCGACCGTCTGCTTTCCGACTACACGCCACCGCCGCTCGATCCCGCGATCGGCGAGGCGCTCACGGCCTTTGTCGCCGAGCGCAAGGCCGCGGAACCCGACGCCTTCGCGTAAGGCCCCGCCTGACACATCGTCTGCAGAGCAGGCTCTGGAGAGGCGAGCGCCGCCTCCCGGACATCCAAGGCCATGAGTCGGCCGAGCGTGTCGACATGGCGCTCGGCACGCCATGCTTCAGGATGCATCCGACGCACCCGCTCCAGACCTTCCTCCAGATGCTGAAGCGCGGCGCGCCGGTCCGGTGACGGACAGCGGTCGGCGCGCAGCAGGGCTGTCGCGACCGCCGACGCACAGCGGCAGAGCATCCTGGGCCGTTTTGGATCCAGGACGAGATCGCGCTCCGACAGCGGTGCTGCCTCGTCGATCGTGATGGTTTGATGGTCCATTTCCCGCCCTCCGCATGACTGGCGCCTAGCTCAAGGCGAATGCGCGGGGCGTTGCAGGACGGGGGGCTTTTGCGTTCGGAAAACGTAAATCAAACCTTAAAATTATGTTTCTAGTAGCAATTAAGATCTCGTTTACGTTCTGGATAACATCGTTACCGCGCAGTTGGTTGCAGTGTGGGTGGAAATAACATGCGTACTCAGGACATTCTGGCGACATGCTCAGATCAGGCTTCAAGACTTTTCGGTGAGCGCACGCTGTGTTGCAGCGCCCGTGACGCCGCGATCTACATGGCGCATACCGGCCGGGGGCAGAGCCTGAGAGCCATCGCCGCCGTCACCGGCACACATCCCTCGACGATCATGCGCACGGTGCGCCGGGTCGAAGAGCGGCGCGACGATCCCCTGCTGGATCGCATGCTGGACCAGCTGGAGGCAGACTGTCGATCCGGCGGCAGTCCCGTCGCGCAGCCGGCGACGCCCTTTCCGGCACCGATCCCGCGGCGCGAGAGCGAGGCGCCCGAGCCCGATGCCGACACGATCCGTGAGGGTCGGCGGTATCTGCGCCGTCTCTGCGAGCCGGGCTCGTTCCTGCTGGTCGCCACCGGCGCCTCGAAGGCAGGCGTCTTCTGCGCGGCGAACCAGCACCGCAAGCCGATCGCGATGCTGTCGGTCGCGCTCGCGGCGCAATTCCTGCGCCATGACTGGATCCGCATCGTCCGCCAGACCGACGTCGCGGTGCGCTATCGCATCACCGATGTCGGCCGCGCGTTCTTGCGCCGTGCCATCGCGGCCGAGGAGATCCGCGTGCCCGAGCATGCTGCCGCTGGCATGGCGGAGACGCGCACGCCCTTCATCGGTCAGCATCAGGAGGTCGGAACCCGCACGGTCGTCGATCCGGTCGACGGCGCACCCGTCCTGCGCCGCATTAACCGGGCCGAAAGCGTTCTCGGTTGGCTCGCCAAGCGACCGGGTCCGGATGGCCGGCCCTATCTGACCCCGGCCGAGGTCGAGGCGGGCGAGCGGCTGCGAAGCGATTTCGAACGCGCCCAGATGGCGCCGTCGATCACGCAGGATTGGCGGGCGTTCCTGACGCCGGGCGACCGGCTCTCGGGCTCCAGCCCAGCCCGCGGTCCGGCGGAGGGGCCGACCGAGGCCCGCGCCCGCGTCGGCAAGGCGCTGGAGACGCTTGGACCCGGCCTTGCGGATATCGTGATCCGCGTCTGCTGCTTCCTCGAAGGGCTGGAGGCCTGCGAGAAGCGGTTCGGCTGGTCCGCGCGCTCGGGCAAGGTGGTCCTGAAACTCGCGTTGCAGCGGTTGTCCGAGCACTACGGCATCGGTGCCGCGCACTGACGCTTTGGGTACGCGCCTTTGTAGCATGTCTTACCGGGATCTCTTGACGGGGCAGGGGACACGGGCCATCCGACCGCGATGACCGGTGTCCCGTTTCGCTTGATCGAGACCGACGACGACGTCGCCGAGGGCGCAGCCTGGCTGTCGGCGGCGGAGCCGCGTTTCGCGGCCGCCCTGGCCGAGACCGGGCCGCTGCCGCTTCGGCGGCGGAGCGGCGGTTTCCCGGCGCTCCTGAAAGCGGTTTGCAGCCAACAGCTTTCGGTGGCCTCGGCGGATGCGGTCTGGCGGCGCCTTGAGGACGCTCGGGCCTGCACGCCGCACGGGCTCTCGGCGCTCGACGATGCGGCGCTGCGCGGCTGTGGCCTCTCGCGCCAGAAGATCGCCTATGCCCGCGCCATCGCCGCGTCGGGCATCGACTTCGACGCGCTCGCCCGCCTGCCTGAGGAGGCCGCGGTCGAGACGATGACCGCGATAAAGGGCGTCGGCACCTGGACGGCCGAGATCTACCTGATGTTCGCCGTCGGCCGGGCCGATGTCTTCGCGCCCGGCGATCTTGCCCTGCAGGAGGCCGCGCGCCTGCTCTTCGACCTCGACGCCCGGCCCCGGCCCGTCGTGTTCCGCGAAATGGCCGAGGCGTGGCGGCCCTGGCGGGCGGTGGCGGCGCGGCTTCTCTGGGCCTATTACGCGGTCGAGAAGCGCCGCGAGGGAGTGAGCGAGTGACCACGACGAAACAGTCGGACAGCATTCTGCAGGGCCCGCGCGTCGCTGCCGCCGATGGCACCACCCGCGGGCTGGTGGTGCTGCTGCACGGCTATGGCGCGGATGGCGCCGATCTTGCCGGTCTGGCGCAGCCGCTGGCACCGCTTCTGCCGGGCGTCGCGTTCCGCGCCCCCAACGCGCCCGAGGCCTGCCGCATCAACCCGATGGGTCGGCAGTGGTTTCCCATCCCGTGGATCGACGGGTCGAGCGAGGCTGAAAGCACTGCCGGTTTCGCCCGGTCGAGCGATGTGCTGAAGCGCTACCTCAAGGCTGCCATGGCGGATGAGGGCGTCGGGGCCGCAGAGACCGTGCTGCTGGGCTTCAGCCAGGGCACGATGATGTCGCTGCATGTCGGCCCGCGCTTGGACGGCGCATTGGCCGGAATCGTCGGCTTCTCGGGCCGGATCCTGCCCGATCCGCATCTGGCCGACATGCCCCACAAGCCGCCCGTTCTGCTCGTCCATGGCGACCGGGACGAGGTGATCCCTGTCGCAGCACTTGGCGAGGCGCGGGACGCGCTGGCCAAGGCCGGCTTCGAGGTCGCGGCGCATGTGAGCCCGGGCACGCCGCATGGTATTGCGCCAGACGGCCTGACGCTGGCCGCGCGTTTCCTGGTCGAACGCCTCCCCCAGGCTGCGGCACCGGCATGACGGCGCGATGCGTCATCCTTGACCGTCGTGGAATCGTCGCAGGATGCTGATACTTACGTCGCGACGGAGTGCATGTTGGGCATTGCCCGATGATCTCCGCCAGATATAGTGGACGCATCGGGGCGCGTTGACCCGAACGCCCCGCAGGCGTCACGGCAGTGACGGCGAGGGCAGGTTGATGGCGACACATATCGGCAGGATGGGAAGTACCAGGGCGGGGCCGCTCGGCTTGTTGCCGCCGGGCAGCACCGCCTTCGCCAACCAGTTCGTCCGCCAACCTGCCATCCTTCGCGATCACCCGGCCTTGGTTCTTAACGCAGACTATCGCCCGCTCTCTTACTTCCCGCTCTCTCTCTGGCCGTGGCAGGAAGCCGTGAAGGCGGTGTTCCTCGATCGCGTCGCCATCGTTGCGGAGTATGATTTCGAGGTGCATTCCCCCTCGACCGCGTTCCGGCTGCCCTCGGTCGTCGTCCTCCGCGACTTCGTCAAACCGGCGCGCTATCCGGCCTTCACGCGGTTCAACCTGTTCCTGCGCGACGAGTTCACCTGCCAGTATTGCGGTGCCGGGGGCGAGATGACCTTCGACCATGTGGTGCCGCGCTCGAAGGGCGGGCGCACGGCGTGGGAGAATGTCGTCGCCGCCTGTTCGCGCTGCAATCTGCGCAAGGCCAACATGACACTCAAGCAGTCGGGCATGTCGCTCTCGCGCCCGCCATACCGTCCCGAGGCCGGCGAGTTGCAGTCCAAGGGCCGCAAGTTCCCGCCCAACTACCTGCACGAGAGCTGGATGGATTTCCTGTACTGGGATGCCGAGCTGGAGACTTGAGGCGGCGCATGGGCGCACGTGCGGCTCATAGCCCTTCAGGCGGCCAGGGGCGCGCGCTGTCGGCCTCGGCCAGTCTTACGGCCCAGTCGGGCAGGCTGCCGTGCCAGTCGCCGTGGCCCACCGCCTCGGCCACCACCTGGGTCGGGACCGTGCCGGTCGGGCCATCGACGACGGCGACCCGCATCAGCGCCGACGAGCAGATGACACCATCCCGCCGTGTCGCCTGCTCGTAGAAGAACCACTTGGCATCGCGGGCGATCAGCCGGCTCGCGATCTCGAACCGGCGCATCAACTGAATGCGCTTGCGGTACTGGACGAAGCCACCGCCCACCACCAGGCCCCAGCGTCGCGCCCTGAGCAGCGCAAACAGCCCGAAACGCGCACCATGGGCGAAGCGGCCAAGGTCGAACATCGTCAGGTGCCGACCGTTGTTCAGCTCGCCAAACATGTCGGCGTCCCAGGGCCAGCAGCGCGTTCGGAAGACCACCACGTCGTCCGGCGCTAGATCGGGTGAGGCTCGCGTGGTGGCGACCACGCGGGCCGCGCGCAGATAGGGGTACATCGCTGCTCTCCGAGGGGGGCTCTGCGCGCCGACTGATCAGGTGGTGACGTGGGCGTAAAGACATGACTAAGCGTCAGCGCCGCGTGTTGGGCCGCGCGTTGGGCCGCGTGTTTGGCCGCGCGTTGGAGCGCGTCCGGGTGCCAGCCCACTCTGTTGGCAAGCGATAGCTGACCCCAGCTGGCCCGTCATGTCGGTCCGTGGTCGCCGGCCTGCTCAGGCCTCGCGGCTGAACGGCATCCGCCACCATACAACCGAGGCACCCCAGCAGCCGGCAAGCCCGGCCGAGATGAGACCGTTCCAGGCCGCCATGGACAGGCCGAGGAAGGACCACGCGATCTCGTCGCAGCGCACCACCGGCGCATCCATGATCTGCGCCATCAGGTCGTCGGTGCTCATGCCGCCGACATCGCCGGTCGCGCAGGCGGTCAGACCCGCCCACCAGCCCTGCTCGACACCCGCATGGAACAGACCCAACCCGGCCGAGGCGGTCATCGCAGCGGTACCGAGCACGGCCATGGCACGGCGCTGGCGCCACAGCACCGTGATGCCGAGCAGCCCGACGAGGATCGCAAAAGCATGCGGCCACCGTTGCCAGATGCACATCTCGCAGGGCGCCAGGCCGCCCAGATATTGAAAGGCGAACGCGCCGAAGAGCAGCAGGAACGACCCGCTCGCCGCGACCAGCATCCGGCCATAGACCGTCATCATAGGGCGTATCTCGCGATCACGAAGCCGCCGATTAACATGATGAAGGCAACGGTGAATACCAGCCCCAGACGTTCCTCGATGAAGGCCTGGACCGGCGGGCCGAACTTCCACAGGAGCGCCGCGACCAGGAAAAAGCGCAGTCCCCGCGCAAGGATCGAGGCGACGGTGAACACGATCAGGTCCAGCCCGACCGTGCCGCTCGCGATGGTGATGACCTTGTAGGGGAAGGGCGTCACCCCCGCGCCGAACACGATCCAGGCGCCCCATTGCTCGAAACGGCGTTGGAAATCGCCGAACTGCGCCATCTTCCCATAAAATTCCAACACCGGCTGGCCGACGGTCTCGAAAGCCAGCGCGCCGAGGCCGTAGCCGGCCAGGCCGCCCGCGACCGAGGCGATGGTACAGACCGCGGCGATCTTCCAGGCCTGCTGCCGCGCGGCCAGCACCATGGGGATGAGCAACACGTCCGGCGGGATCGGAAACACCGAGCTTTCGACGAAGCTGACCGCTGCGAGGATCCATAGCGCATGGGGCTTGGCGGCCTGCGCCAGCGTCCAATCGTAAAGTGCTCTGATCAACGCAAGTCCCCGGCGCCGCCCACGACAATGATCCGCCCCAGCGGCCGTGTCGCGATAGCAGTGCCGCGGCCTGCCTGTCCACTGGACCAAGCCACGGGACCGAGGCGTGTGGTGGCCCCCGCCGGACTCGAACCGGCACGCCCGAAGGCAAGGGTTTTTGAGACCCCCGCGTCTACCAGTTCCGCCAGGGGGCCATGGCGGGCGTCGCCGTGGCCTTTTAGGACATTGACTGCATTTGTTGATTTCTAGCTATTGAGATTTCGTTCACCAAATTTTTTTTCTGAATTAACTGATGTCAAGCAGGAAACTAAACATCCTCTCTGGTGTAAAATTACAAGGTTGTAGCTTTCAACCATACAATAGATTGGAGTACAATCACAATAAAAACATACCATGAGATGAGATGTGTATGCGGTGTGTTCTGGTTAATATGAGTTTTGTCATTTTTGTTAACAGGTCTGTACAAAGCATTTGATGAGAATATGGAT
>JBCCSW010000192.1:0-7885 GCA_039199465.1 Pseudomonadota bacterium | reverse complement strand
GTGCCGCCGATGGCGCCGGTCTCGCCCAGCACGTTCCAGGGCTCGATCGCGTTGCGAAGCTCCAGCGTGATCCTGCGATACTGCACATCGCCCGCCAGCGGAAAGCGGAACTCGAACTGGGCGCGGAACCATTCAGGATCGAAGACGATGCCGAGGCCCTGGCTCAGCTCCTCAAGCACCTCGGTGAAATCGACCCAGACATAGTGCGGCAGCATGAAGCGGTCGTGCAGCGTGGTGCCCCAATGCACCGGGTCGCGACGCTGGGGATGGCGCCAGAACCACGCGATCAGGGCGCGCAGGACCAGCGACTGCGCCATCGCCATGCGCGGATGCGGCGGCATCTCGAAGGCACGGAACTCGACGAGGCCCAGCCGCCCGGTCGGCCCGTCGGGCGAGTACAGCTTGTCGATGCAGATTTCGGCGCGATGGGTATTGCCGGTCAGGTCGGTCAGCAGGTCGCGGAAGATGCGGTCGGTCAGCCAGGGCGGCGGGCTGTCGCCGGCGCGCTCGGCCTCGGCCAGGGCGATCTCCAGCTCATAGAGCACGTCCTCGCGCGCCTCGTCGATGCGCGGTGCCTGGCTGGTCGGCCCGATGAAGGTGCCGGAGAACAGGTAGCTGAGCGAGGGATGCGCCTGCCAGTAGCGCACCAGGCTCGCCAGCAGATCGGGCCGGCGCAGGAACGGGCTGTCGGCCGGGGTCGCACCGCCGACGACGATGTGGTTGCCCCCGCCCGAGCCGACCATCCGCCCGTCATGCATGAACTTGATAGTATCCAGGCCCTCATGGCGGGCCGCGTCGTACAGCGTGTCGGTGATGCGGCACTGCTCGTCCCAACTATGGGCGGGTTGGATGTTGACCTCGATCACCCCGGGGTCGGGCGTCGCCTTGATGACGTTCAGCCGCTGGTCCTGCGGCGGCTGATAGCCGTCCAGATGCACGGGTAGGCCGGTCGCGGCCGCCGCCTCCTCGACCGCGGCGACGAGGTCGACATAGGCGTCCGCCATCGGCACCGGGGGCAGGAAGATCGACAGGACCCCACCCTTCGGCTCGATCGAGATCGCAGTGCGCACGACATCTACTAGCACGGCGCGCGCGGGGTCGCCGCCGGCGGCCGCCAGGGCAGTGGACGCAACGTTCGTCGCCTCAAGCCGGCCCTGCATCCGCTCGGGCAAGGGCGGCAGGCGGCGCCCGCTTGCAGGGCCGGGATCGTTCGCGGGTCGGGTGCTCGCCGCCTCGCCCTGGAAGCGATAGCGTGCGGGCGGGGCGATGGGGGCGCGGTCGCTGAACGGATCCAGCGTATGGATGAAGGGATAATCTCCCTCAGCCACGAAGGGCAGCGAGGTCAGCGGCAGGCGGTACCCGGCCGAAGCGTCGCCGGGCGCCAGGAACAGCCGGCCGCGCCGCGTCCGCCACCGCTCGGTATCCCACCGATAGACCCGCCGCGGCCCCCGCCGGGCGGTCGCGCGCGACTGCGCAAGCTGACAGGGCAGTACGATCGATGTCGGGCGCCCGATCCCACGGTCGAAGGCCTGCGCCATCTGCCGCCGCTCCAGCGGGTCGTCGAGATTGTTCTCGGCCGGGTCCAGGTTTTCGGGCAGCCGACCTTCGAGGAACATGTAGTAGGCCGGGTCCTCGAAGGCGGGCGCGGCGGTGTCCTCGGGCAGCTCCAGCGCCTCGGTCAGGGCGGCTGCAAAGCGCGTGGCATCCTCGATCGTCGCCCCAGTGGCCGCGGGCGCGCCCTCCGGCGCGATCAACGCGGCGTCCTCCCACAGCGGATAGCCGTCGGCGCGCCAGTAGAGCCCGAAGGCCCAGCGCGGCAGCTGCTCGCCGGGATACCATTTGCCCTGGCCGTAATGCAGTACGCCGCCCGGCGCGAAGGCATCGCGCAGCCGGCGCATCAGCCGGTCGGCATAATGGCGCTTGGTCGGCCCCACGGCACCGGTGTTCCATTCATCGGCATCGCGGTCCGAGGCGCTGACGAAGGTCGGCTCGCCCCCCATGGTCAGACGGACGTCATCGGCGGCGAGCCGCGCGTCGACAGCCCGGCCGGCAGCGTCGATCCGATCCCACTCGGCGTCGGTGAAGGGCAGCGTCACACGCGGCTCCTCGCGCACGCGCCGCACGTCCATATGGTGACTGAAGCCGACCTCGGCCTGGGTATGCGCGCCCGTGATCGGCGCCGCCGAGGAGGGCGAGGGCGTCGCCGCCAGCGGGATATGCCCCTCGGCCGCGAACAGGCCCGAGGTCGGGTCGAGCCCGATCCAGCCCGCCCCCGGCACATAGGCCTCGGTCCAGGCGTGCAGATCGGTGAAGTCGGCCTCGGGTCCCGACGGACCATCGACGGCCTTCACGTCGGGCGTGAGCTGGATCAGATAGCCCGAGACGAAGCGCGCCGCGACGCCGAGGCGGCGCATCAGGTGGACCAGCAGCCAGGCGCTGTCGCGGCAGGAGCCGAGCGCCTTCAACAGCGTCTCCTCCGGGGCCTGCACGCCGGGCTCCATGCGGATGGTGTAGCCGACTGCCTGCTGCACCGCGCGGTTGATCGCGACCAGCCAGTCGATCGTGCTCTCATCCGTGCGCGGCAGGGTCGTGAGGAACGCCTCGAACCGCTCGCCATAGGCCGGCGCCAGCTCGAAATAGGGGGCGAGTTCTTTGGCGAGCACGCTGCCATACTCGAATGGGAAGGCGCGGGCGTGTTCCTCGAGAAAGAAGTCGAACGGGTTCACCGCTGCCATGTCGGCGACCAGGTCGACGGTGACCTCGAAATGGTCGACCTGCTCGGGAAAGACGGCGCGCGCCAGCCAGTTGCCGAACGGGTCCTGCTGCCAGTTCAGGAAGTGATCGGCCGGCGCGATCTTCTGGCTGAACGACAGGATGTGGGTGCGCGAATGCGGCGCGGGTCTCAGCCGGATCACCTGCGGCCCCATCGTCACCCGCCGATCATAGCGATACAGCGTGCGATGCGTGATGGCGGCGTTGATTCTCATGGCTAAACCCTAGGCTGGCGTCGCGCGCGATGGCGGGGCGTGCTTGGACGGCAACGGAACTGTCGCGCTTCACGATCATCCGCGAGGCACGCGCGCGCTGCAACAGAGGAGGAAAGACCGATGGATATCATCCGCGCCGGCAGCCGGCCGACCCGCACAGCCGATGCCAGCAACTTCACCGGGGCGGTGATGATGGACCCGGTGATCACCACGCCCCAGCCCGCCTCGCTGCGGGCCCTGCTCGTGACGTTCACGCCGGGTGCGCGCACGAACTGGCATACCCATCCGCTGGGGCAGACGCTGTTCGTGCTGTCGGGCGTCGGTCGCATCCAACGCGAGGGCGAGCCGGTGCGGGCGATCCATGCCGGCGACACCGTCTGGATCCCCCCGAATGTCCGCCACTGGCATGGCGCGGCACCCGACTGTGCCATGCGCCACATGGCGATGCAGGAGGAACGCGACGGTGCCACCGCCTGGGCCGAACCGGTCAGCGACGCCGACTACCGCGCCGCGCCCGCCTGAATGTCGTGATGGACCAGGAGCCTTAGCGCCGCCCGGTCGCGTGGATGCAGGCGGCCATCAGGGCGTGACGGCACGCCGGACCCACCCCGGACCCGGCCATGTGGGCGCTCACATCGCGTTGCAGACGCCCCGGCTCTGCCGAACGCTGTCGACATCGCCCGCGATGGTCATGCTGAAGCCACCATCGACCATCGCAGTCACCCGCGTCTCCCAGCCCGAGCACTGCAGCGCCGTGACGTCCCCGTCCGAAAACGGATCGTGACGCTCGGTGCAGGACATCTGCAGATCGGCATCGCCGGTGCCGATGCGCCGCAGCAGGTAGCAGCTGCCGCCCGGCCGGTCATAGCCGGCGGCGGCGCGCACGTCCGGATGATGGCAGCTCTGCGCCGGATCGCCGACCAGGGCATAGATGTCGGTCACAGGGTCCCGGCGCGAGCCGAAGATCCAGTCACCCTTGCCGACCGACGCGCTCTGCTCCTCGCAGACCACCGCCGCCGGTAGGGCATCGTCGTGCTGTTCGATGATGGCCGTCGCTGCCGACTGCCTGACGTCGACCGTAAGGCTCAGTGCGACGAACAACCCCGCGCCGCACACCCCTCCGAGAACTTTCCACATAACACGTCCCCAAAAAACACAGTAAGCACTCGCGCCGTTACTGGTATGGGGCTGGGTGGGGGCCGACAACACTTTCCTGCTCTGCTCCCTTTCCGCACAGATCAGCGATTGAATGGCACAATCACAGACTGCGTCATTGTGCAGATGCGGGAATTAACCGCGCCAGTTAGATTAATGTGCGGCGAGACGATGGAATCGTGCGTAAGGATTTTGGCGCAGTCGGGGTGGCTGACGGTCCGGGTCGGGTGGTGTGGCGCTGGGCGTCAAAGAACGCGGTAGTTGCACGCATGCTACCTATCCGGTAGCGACCCCGTGGGTGCGGCGTGGGAGTGGAGGGGCGAGCATGGCTCTGTCGGTGGAACGCTTGGCGATCCCGGAAGTGATTGTCATTACGCCGCGCAAGTTCGGCGATCATCGGGGTTTCTTCTCCGAGACCTTCAACGCGCGCGCGCTTGCCGAGGCCGGCATCGATCTCGATTTCGTGCAGGACAACCATTCGCTGTCCGCAGAGGTCGGGACCATCCGCGGGCTGCACTTTCAGTCGCCGCCATTTGCCCAGGACAAGCTGGTGCGCGTGGTGCGCGGCGCCATCCTGGACGTGGCCGTCGACATCAGGCAGGGCTCGCCGACCTTCGGCCAGCACGTAGCGGCAAAGATCTCGGCCGCGGCGTGGAACCAGATCCTGGTTCCCGCGGGGTTCGCGCACGGCTTCATCACGCTCGAGCCCGACACCGAGGTCATCTACAAGGTCACGGCGTACTACGCCCCCGATCATGACCACGGCATCCTGTGGAATGACGATGCACTTGGCATCGACTGGGGCCTGTCGGCGATTGGCGGAGCGGATGCCGCAGTTCTGTCGGACAAGGACGGAAAGCAGCCGAAGCTGAGCGAGATTGAAAGTCCGTTTGTATTTGAGGGTGTGTGATGCGTGTCACCGTCACTGGCGCCGGCGGCTATATCGGCTCGGTCCTCGTGCCGATGCTGCTGGATGCGGGCCATCATGTCGTCGCGATCGATCGCTTCTTCTTCGGCGACACGCTGCCGCCGCATGAGCACCTGACCAAGCGCAAGGCAGACAGCCGGTTCCTGACCGTCGAGGATTTCGAGGGCACCGAGGCGGTAATCGACCTCGTGGCGATCTCGAACGATCCGTCGGGCGAGGAGTTCCGTAAGGAGACGCTCGCCATCAACTGGCGTGCCCGGGCCTCGACGGCCGCGCTGGCCAAAGAAGCCGGCGCGCGGCGCTACGTCCTGCCATCCTCTTGTTCGATCTACGGTTTCCAGGACAAGGACACCGTGGTCGACGAGACCTGGCCGACCAACCCGCTCACCACCTATGCCGTCGCAAACGAGAAGGCCGAGCACGACTGCCTTGCGCTGTCCGATGACGACTTCTGCGTCGTGATCCTGCGCCAGGCCACCGTGTATGGCCTCAGTCCCCGCATGCGTTTCGATCTTGCCATCAACGGCATGACCTATGGCGCCTACAAGACCGGGCGGCTGCCGCTGATGCGCGACGGTACCCAGTGGCGGCCGATGGTGCACGTGGCCGATACCGCCTCGGCCCAGATCTTCATGCTGACTGCGCCCGCCGAGGCGGTGAACGGCAAGCTGTTCAATGTCGGAAGCGCCGAGAACGTCTATCAGCTCGGCCCGCTGGCCGAGATCGTCGCCGAGAACGTGCCGCGCGATGTCGAGGTAGAGTTCTACGGCGACGTGGATCACCGGAGCTATCGCGTCGCCTTCGACCGGATCGAGGCCTTGGGATGGAAGGCGACACGCACCGCGGCCGACGGCGTCGCCGAGATCTGCGCAGCGATGGATGAAGGGCTCGAGAAGGACGACAAGACCATCACGCTGGGCTGGTATCGCCGTCTTGAGGAGATGCGCCGCGAGATTGCCGCGGTGGAGTTGCATGGAGGTATCTTGAGGCTGTGACCCAGGGTCTGTCGACCCGGGCCGCGCCGAGAGAGGACGGAGGCGTTTGTGATCAGCATTCTTTTGACCGGCGCCGCCGGGCAGCTTGGCTGGGAGATCACCCGCCGGGCGCCGGAGGCCGGATTTTCCGTGACACCGTTCGCCCGCGACGGGCTGGACATCACCGACCGGGCCGCAGTGCGCGAGATGGTGGCGCGCCACAGGCCCAGCGTGGTGATCAACGCCGCCGCCTACACCAAGGTCGACAAGGCCGAGGAAGAGGTCGAGGCATGCATGGCGGTCAACCGCGATGCGCCTGCCTATCTCGCCGAGGCGTGCGAGGAGCAGGGTGCGGCGTTCCTGACCGTCTCGACCGACTATGTCTTCGATGGCCGTGCCGACCGGCCGTGGCGCGAGGATGACCCGACAGGCCCGCTTTCGGTCTATGGGCGCTCGAAGCTGGAGGGCGAGGCCCTGGTGGCACAGCGCTGCCGGCGCCACGCCATCCTGCGCACCGAATGGGTCTTCGGCGTGCACGGCCATAACTTCGTGAAGACGATGATCCGGCTTGCCGGTAGCCATCCGCGCCTGCGCGTCGTCGACGATCAGCGCGGGAGCCCGACCTTTGCGGGCCATCTCGCCGATGCCTGTCTTGCGCTGACGCCCCGCCTCGCCGAGGAGACCGCGGGCGAAGACGGCCATGGCGTCTTCCACACCAGCGCCGCCGGCGAGGTCACCTGGTGCGGTTTTGCCCGCGCCGCCATCGAGCGCTCGAACGGCGTCACCGGCCTCAACCCGCCGGTCGATGCCATCACGACCGCAGAGTTCCCGACACCGGCCGAGCGACCAGCCTATTCGGTGATGGACGGCGGCAAGCTTCATCGCGTGCACGGCATCGCGCTGCCGCACTGGTCGGACGGCCTCGACGCCATGCTGGCCGAGTACCTCCCGATCTGGCAACGCGAGAAGGCGCGGGCGTCCTGACCCGCCACATCCGGAGGGCGAGACGTGAAGGGGATCATCCTGGCCGGCGGGTCCGGCAGCCGGCTCTGGCCGATGACCAAGGCCGTCTCGAAACAGCTGCTACCGGTCTTCGACAAGCCGATGATCTACTACCCGCTCACTACCCTGATGCTGGGCGGTATCCGCGAGATCCTGCTGATCAGCACGCCCCGCGATAGCCAGTCCTTCCAGGACCTGCTGGGCGACGGCTCGCAATGGGGCCTCAGCATCGCCTATGCCGAACAGCCGAGCCCCGACGGACTGGCGCAGGCCTTCCTGATCGGCCGCGCGTTCGTGGGCGATGCCTGCGCGACGCTCGCGCTCGGCGACAACATCTTCTACGGCCACGGTCTGACCGAGAAGCTGGAGACGGCCGTCGCCCGAGCCGAGGCCGGCGGGGGCGCGACGGTCTTCGGCTATCAGGTCCGCGATCCCGAGCGCTTTGGCGTGGTCAGTTTCGATGCCGACGGCCGCGCCCTGGATATCGAGGAGAAGCCGCAGGTGCCGAAAAGCAGCTGGGCGGTCACCGGTCTCTATGTCTACGACAACGCGGTGCTGGATATCGCGGCCTCGATCGCGCCCTCGCCCATGCGGCTGGTTTGCAGGTCGAGCACGAGCACGTCGACGGGGTCGCTCTCGAGCGAACTCATCGCCTCCCCGACGCTCGTCGCGCCTCGCGCCTGATGGCCGTCAAAGCCCAACACCTCAACGGCGCTGTCCCTCAAGCCAAACTCACTGTCGATCACCAGAACCTTCGCCATCGCGACGCCTCCGTTCATGCATCGGAGTCCTCATGGGAGGAACAATGCAATCAGCGAGCCATCGCTAGACCAGCGCCC
>JBCCSW010000191.1:0-7988 GCA_039199465.1 Pseudomonadota bacterium | reverse complement strand
GGAGGCGGTGATCACCCCGATGATGTCTTCGTGGACCGGGAGCCGGGGATCCACGTCCCCGACGGGAAAGATCGGCCCGTTGGCGTCGCGCCCGTTGCGGAAATCAAAGTCACGGCCCAGCGCCAGCTCTTCCACCAGCACCGTGGTGTTCGGATGCGCCTCTTTCCACGCGCCCCAGTCACTGGTGATCACCGTCGCCTGCTTAAGCTGCAGCCCCTGGAGCGGCCCGGTGACGGCGGTGCCCAGGAACGTGTCAAAAACGGAATATGTCTCCACGTCGTACATCACCTTGTTCGACCGGATCAAAAGCCCCGAGGTTCGCAGCACCGGGCGCGCCACGCCCTCCGGTACTTCATCGGTGAAATAGGCCTGCGCCGCACCGCACAGCGTGCAGTAGGGGATGCCCAAGTCACGCCCGCCCAGCGTGTCGTTCACCATCTCGCGCACTTCCATGATCTGGCGCGGATAGGCGCGGTACTCACCATTGACCTCGATCCCGAAGACGACGTCGTCATCGGCGAGCCAGGTGGCGTCCTCCGCGCTCGTCACGGGCGGGTTGTCGGCAGCGGGGATGCAATTGCAGGGCTCGTCGGTCGTGTCGTAGGCGCGGTCGTCGATCAGCACACCGCCCCAGGAGACGAGGCGCCAATCAATCTCGCCCTCGACGAAGAGGCGATCCCAGCCCGGCACGAAGTTCGTGAAGATCGCCCGCTTGGTGTCGAGGTAGCCGGGATAGGACGGGATGTCCCAGGCGATCAGGTAATCGGTGATCTCGCCCCAGCGCTGCGGCGTGCGCAGCTCAATCTCGAGCAGGCTGGCGGCGGCATCGGCCAGGGCATCGTCGAACTGCTGGCGCCAGGTGAAGCGCATCATGTCGCTGATGACCCAGACTAGCCGCGGATCGTCGGATTGGACGATGAGCTCGAGCGCGTCGCGCTGGTCCTTGCCCCAGACAGCCTGCGAGACGCTGTCGACGAAGACGGTACGCATAGCCTGCTGCAGGGCGGTCGGCAGCGGGCCGTCGGGGATGGCCGGCGGCTCACCGAACCGCTCGATCACATGGGCGGGCAACGGCGCCCGCTCCTCGGCGCCGAGGGGTCCCGACACCGACAGTGCCAGGGCCATAAGCGCCGCACCAAGGGACAGGCGGCCGGACGCGCTGAAGACTGCTTTCATCTCGACGATCCTCGCATGGTCCTGTCAGGCGACGACAGATGCGGCTGCGCACGCAGCACGGAGGCGCTCCGCCTCCGACGAGAAAGTCGGACGAAGCGACCTCAGGGGCCAATAACTCTCGATCATCAGGTGTTGATCGGCAGTGACCACCCCGCATGCCGGGTCGAGACCGCCTTCAGCCGGTCCCATCCGGCTGCGCCGATGGCCGCTGCCCTTCTAGAACGCCACCGTCGCGATCAGGCCGAAACGGCGGGTCGGGCCGACGTCCAGACCCGAATCGGGCCCGGTCCCGGTCGTGCCGGTCGCGTAGAGCGCGTCGAAGGCGTTCTCGACGAAGGCCGTCACCTCATAGCGCCGGGCGCGGAGGCCCGCACGAAAGTTCACGACGTTGAAGCCCTCGAGCTCGGTCGATCCCGGCGTGACCGCGCTCGTGAAACTGCTGCGGAAACTGTGCTCGGCGCGCAGGAACCAGTTGGTCTGGTCGAACAGCGGCACCGGATGCTCGTAGTCGGCGACCGTGCTCAAGGTCTAGCGCGGTGCGTTCGGCAGCCGGGTACCGCTGAGGTCGATGGCATTGCCGAGATCATCCTCGAAGGGAGAGTCCTCGAAATCGGTGAACCGCGCGAAGTTGATCCCCGAGTTCACGTCGATGCGTAGCCCCTCGACCGGCGCGAGCGCCACGCCGAACTCCGCCCCGACGCTCCGGGCCGAGGCCGCGTTGGTGACGAAGATCTCCACGGTGCCGGTGGCCTCGACCGGATCGGCCGCCAGGATCTGGATGTCGTCATAGTCCAGGAAGAACCCGCTGCCCCTGATCGCCACGCGGCCGTCGAGCAGCGAGGCATTGAACCCCGCCTCGACCGAGCGGACCGTCTCCTCGTCGAAGGACAGGATACCGGCCGTCGTGAAGCTGAAGCCGCCCGGCCGAAACCCCGTGCCGAACGAGACATAGGTCGAGAAATCGTCGCTCCAGTCGTAGCGCAGCGAGGCGCTGGGCGTGACCGCGGTGAAGACCTCCTCGCCCTCGAAAGGCGCGATCGGGGCGATGATGGTCAACAGGTCGCCGAAGATCGCCCCGGTCGGGTCGATCAGTCCGCCAAGATCGACCAGGCTCGCGGTCGTGTCGGTCGAGAACTGCTCGCCCGTGGCACGCACACGGTCGCGATGGAACCGGGCACCGGCGGCGATCTCGAGCTCTTCCACCGGCCGCCAGCGAACGTCGCCGAAAACCCCAAGATTGGCGACGTCCTGGGTGAAGTCGGACCGGGTGACGCCGATGTCGAGGCCTGCATCGGCGAGGAGGCCCGGCACCGCCCCCGGCGTGACGAGGAACAGCGCCGGATCTGGGTTGAACGGATCGCCGCCAAGGACGAAGGACAGCGCGCTTGGCAACAGGCCGCCGGCGCTTTCGGCGAAGAAGACGAGCGTATCGTCGCCGAAGACACTGTCCGAGAGCTGGTCGAAGCGGTTGAAGCTGAAGCTCACGCCCGCGTTGACGGAAACCGTGCCGAACCCGGGGGGCAGCTCGAACGCGCTGCTCTCGAACCGGAATTCCTGCGCGATTGAGCGTTCCTCGAAGTTGGACAGGGTGATCGCGCTGTCCTCGGCCGTGTCGTCGCTGTCTAGGCGCAGGTCGTTGTCGGTGCTGAGGAACGAGGTCTTCGAGCGCACCACGCCGAAGCCAAATTCATAGGCCGCCTCGCCCGTGACCAGCAGGCGTTCGAGCGTGCTGTCGTCGATGAAATCCACCTCGGAGACCGGATCGCCGTCCGCGAAGCTCTCGGCCGTGGCCGACGTGACACCGTCGAAGCGCGTCCGATCGAAGGAGATGCTGGCATCCAGCGTCAGCCGGTCGCTCGGTGCATGGCGGAGGCTGAGACGCCCACCTGCCCCATCGCGGCGGACCGAGTCCGGGTCGTCGACGGCGTCGAGATCGACGAAGCCGTCCGAGGCCTCGCCAAAGGCCACGATGCGCGCGGCCGTGGCCTCGCCCAGCGGCAGATTCAGGCGCACCGTACCGTCGCCATCGGGGAACGAGCCGATCTCGCCCGTGAACGATGCCTCGAAATCCTGCGTGGGCTTGCGGGTCACATAGTTGATCGCGCCGCCGATCGTGCCGCGCCCGAAGGCGGTGCCCTGCGGTCCGAACGCGGTCTCGACGCGCTCCAGGTCCAGCAGGCGCGGATTGATCGCGGTGCGCCCACCGGTCGGGTTCAGCAGAAAGCCGTCGACGAAGATACCGTTCGTCGGGCCGCTTGCCGAAAAGCCGGCGAGGTTGCTGACGCCGCGGATCGAGACATTCAGATCCACCGGGCTGGCGCCGCCGACGAAACTGACGTTCGGCAGTCGGAGGATGACGTCGTCGGTGTCCCTGACATTCGAGCGTTCGATCTCCTGCCCGGTGATGACGACGACGCTGCCGGGCACCTCGGCGAGCCGTTCCTCGGTACGCCGGGTGGTCACCACGATCTCGTCGAGGAGGACCGGACCGTCGTCCAGTGCCTCCGTCGGCGGCGCCGCTTGGGCCAGGGTGACGGTGCGGGCGTCGACGAAGACCGCGTCGAGGTCCGATCCGGCCAGAAGGCGGTCCAACGCTTCCTCGGGCGTGAAGACGCCGCTCAGGCCGGGGGCCGACAGGCCGCTGACGGTCTCCGCGGTGAACACGATCTCAAGACCCGATGTCTGAGCCAGTGCGGTCAGTGAGGTGTCGAGCGCCTGCGCGGGCAAGGCATAGCGCGCGGTCTCCTGACCGGTCGCGGCGCCGGGTGCGCCGACGCAGAACGCCACGGCCATTGCGCCGGCCCGAAGTGCGGCGCAACCGCATCGATCCCGCCACCGCCGGTTGAAGTCTGCATCCATCGGCACCGCTCCCACGCCAGTTCTTCAGCCGAGTGCAGTCGCAGCCCCGGGTCGGGGCGTGCTCGCATGCTTGGCTGACCGCGAGGCTGGCTGGGCGCATGACGCTGCGCGCGCGGGCCCGCAGAGCCCGCACTTCTCGACGACGACCTGAAGCTTGCCGACCTGCAGCGCGTGGGCGGCGATGGCCGCGCGGTGTTGCCGATTTAGCGCACCAGCGCGAGGCCCGGCAGTCGCGTGACGGTGATCGGCAACGTCTGCTCCAGCGTCGCGAGCACCCGGGCCGGGTCGTCGAGGCGGAAGACACCGGTCACGGCCAGTTGCCGGCCCTCGCTGCTGAGGACGAGGATACGCCCCGCAAAATGCCGGTCGAGTTCGGCCAGGACCTCACCAAGCGGGCGGTCGCGAAAGACAAGGAGCCCGCGTCGCCAGGCGAGCGCGGTATCGACATCAACACGCTCTGCCGGGGTCGCGCGGCGTTCGGTGAAGCTGACACCCTGCCCCATGGCGGCGGCGACGGGGGCGCCCTGCCGTGGCATCACCTCGACCGCGCCCTCTACCACCACGACGCGGGCCCCGGCGCGCTCCTGACGCACGCTGAAGACGGTGCCCGTCGCGACGACCGCGCCCGCCTCGGTCGCGACGGTGAAGGGACGCAAGGGATCGCGCGCCACCTCGAACACCGCCTCGCCGTCGATCAGCCTGATCCGCCTGATGTCGCGGCCATACTCGACATCGACGGCCGCGCCGGAGTTGAGGACGAGCGTGGAGCCGTCGGGCAGATCGACCGCGAGCCGCTCGCCGATCGCGGTCGCATGATCGGCCAAAAGCACCGGAGCATAGGCATAGGCGCCGAGCGCGAGCACGCCGAGCCCCGCCGCGGTGGCGAGGCCGAGACCGCGTCGCGTCGCGAGCCGCCCGGGCCCTGCCGGATAGGATGTCGGGCGCAGCCGCGACGACGCGACACCGGCCCAGATCGCCTCCGCATCGCGCGCGGCCTTGTCGTGGGCCGCGCTCTTGCGGCGCCACGCCTCGAAGGCGCGAAGATCGCGGGGCTTGGCCCGGCCCGACTTCAGGAAGACGACCCACTCGATCGCGGCATCGCTGAGGGCGTCCGCAGTCGCCGGATCATCATCGTCTGTCGTCATCGCTCCCGGGTCCGCGCGCGCCGTCACGCCTCGTCGTCGAGGCGGCGCAGATGGTCCCGACACTCGCGGAGCGCCCGGGCGACATATTTCGCGACCATGCTCTCAGAGACGCCGAGATGCGCCGCGACCTCGGCATAGTTCAGCCCCTCAAGCCGTGTCAGCAGCAGGGCGTCGCGCGCGTTGGGCGGCAGTCTCGACAGCGCGGCATCCAGGTGGCGAAGACGGTCGCGGTCGAGCACGTGGCTGTCCGGCGGGGGCGATGCTGAAGCGAGGTCGGCCAACTGAGGGTGATCCGAACGCCGCCTGTCCGCCCGCGACTGGCGGCGCAGCTCGTCGACGGCGCAGTTGCGCGCCACGCGGAACAGGTAGGCGCGCGGATCGCGGGCGGTCGTCCGCCTCGTAGAGGAGGTAAGGAGCGTGAGGCAGACATCGTGCAGCACGTCGGCCGCCCGGTCGCTGCACCCGATCCGCCGGGTCAGAAAGGCCAACAGATCCACGTAGCTCGCGATGAACGCGGCGATGAGTGGCGGCACGCGATGCATGAAGTCGCTCCGTCTCCGGCTGGCGCGAAAGGAGTGTTCGGCGCTGATCGGCCGCCTACCGCCGGAGAGGCAAGAGACCACCGTTTGCCCGTGCCGCCAAGGATGCACTCACGGCTGGACGCGCTCGCCCCCGAACCTCGGCCCGGACCTGCGTTGGCCGTCGTCCATCGGCACGTCCACGATCCCCTCGCGGGTCTGCCCCGGCCCATCCCAGTCCGATGATCAAGACCGAAGACCTGCAACCTCATGGATGCGGCCGGCCTAGGCGCTGCGCCGGACCCTCGGAAGCGTCAACCGCCGAGCCCGCCCCGCTGATGGGCGCCTAGCTCTCTGCGGCCGTGGCGCAGAATCCTGGGGTAACATGCACCCGCGTGCTGCATCCGGATCGCGTTGGTTTGCTTTTTGCAGAACCCCGTCACCTGATCATCGGCTGCCTTTCAGCAGGCCCTCGGGCACGGGTCTTTCGGACGCCGTCGTCTGAACCCTCGGCGCGGTCGCGTGCATGTCGCCTACCGTACCGCCCGCCAGAGTCAGAAACGCACCCGCAGGCCACCGATGAACTCCCTCGGTTTCACGGTCGATCCACCGATGCGCGTACCGCCGCTAAAGATGCTGATATCCGTCAGCTCACGTTGATCGAGGACGTTATTCGCAGCCGCGAAAAGCTCCACATTCTCGATCGGCGCATAGGATGCGCGAAAGTCCAGCGTCGTTCTGAAGTTTGTTTCCTCCAAGGGGTCGTTGTCGAATTCGCTGAAATACCCATCGACGAAGGAGACGGTCGCGCCCAGGAAGAGGTTTTCGATCGGCTCGACGTCCACGCTGAAGCTGGCATTGAAGGTGGGCGCCTGCTCCAGATCGTTGCCTTCGACATCCGGCGCCGCCGAGAACTCCTGTATCTCCGTCTGCAGCAAGCCGAGCGACCCCGACACTTCGAGCCAAGGTGTCGGCACGGCCGAGATCGACAGTTCGGCACCGAAGGTTCGACCACGCTCCGCGTTTTGGACGACCGAGGAGAAGATGTCCGGATCGGTCGCTACCTGCACTGTCTCTCGCAGCTGCAAGTTATTGATATCATTGTAGAAGACATTGAAAAACAGCTCCAGACGGTCGTCGAAATGCCTCGATCGCAGATACCCCTCATAGGTCCAGCGGGTTTCCTCCTCGAACTCCGGCAGCAGGAAGGGTGTCACACCATCGCCGGCAAGATCGCCCGACGGCCGCACGAAGGTAAAGCCACCGGGGGTGAAACCGCGAGCTGCGAATGCCCCGATCCGAAGATCGTCGGTGACATCGTACTCCAAGCCGAAACGGGGCAGGAACGCATCGAAGGCCTCGTCAAAATCGATCGTCGTCGGGTTGTTCAACTCTCCGGGTGCATTGCCCGACAGAGTACCGTCGCGCTTCTGCGCATCGCGCTGATAACGCAGCCCAGCCGTCGCGCGCAGCTTGTCGGTGATCGCATAGGTGCCCTCCGCATAGATGCCGATACTGGTCCGCTGGTCATCGATGGGGCTTGGGCCGAAGTAGTCCCAGTCCATCGCGACGTCCTGCAGCCTCAGGATAATCCCCGGCGAAATGCTCAACCGCCCATCCAGCGCGGTTATGTCCATCGAAAACTCATTCTGAAAATCGAGCGTCTCCTGGTCCAACCGGAATGTTCGGTTGCCGCTCCGCCGACGCAATTCAGAGAATGCCGCCGTGAAGTGGTTGTTCAGTGCGACATTCTCGGAAAGGAGGTAGTCCGCCTCGATATAGCCCGAGTGCGACTGATTGAAGAAGGCCGCCACGTTCGAGCTGTCACGGACAAAACTCTCGATCGTGGCCTGCGTGTTCGGCCCGGCGATCCGTTCGGTCTGCGGACCATCGGACTCGGAGAACGTGTATGAGCTTTCAACGCGAAGATCGTCGATGAAGCTCGGCAGCCAGACGAGTTTGCCGCGCGCTGTCACCTGACTGAACTCGAAGATCTCCTCGGGCGAGCGAATGAGACTGGGATTGGTGTAGTCCAGATACGTCTCGCGGAAATTGACGTCGAAGGAGGCACGGGCGAAGAGCTCGTTCTCGATCACGGGGCCAGAGACCAGACCAGCGACCTTGTACTGCTCGAAGGACCCGAATTGGGCGAGCCCTTCGACTTCGACGTCGTTGGTCGGGTCCCTCGTGACCACGTTGACCGCGCCTATTGCGCCGTTGATACCGCCGCCCGTTGTCTGGGGCCCAAGCACGACCTCGACGAAATCGACGTCGAAGACCGAGCTCGTCC
>JBCCSW010000190.1:0-8020 GCA_039199465.1 Pseudomonadota bacterium | reverse complement strand
GTCCTCGATCCTCGCCGAGACGAAGTCGCGGTTCATGATGCGCGATACCGGCAACGTAAGGTCGATGGTCCCGGTCGTGGTCAGCCAGCGTCGTAGGTCGCCATCCGAGAGAACCCCTTCGAGCAGACCGCCCTCGGTCACGGCGAAGACGATGCCGCGCTTGTTCGCGCTTATCTTGTTCAGCGCGATGAGGATGCTGTCCTCGACGAAGACCACGAAGCGGGAGAAGTTCTGGTCGATCAGCATGCCAGGATGCCCTCGATGATCGTAGGAAAGTCGCGTGCGAACGCCGATACCTGGGGACACCACAGCTGACTGAACGCAGGAAATGGGCTGTCGGTTCGCCCCTTGGCCCAAGCGTCGGCCCATGACAGGCACGCTTGGGGCCAGCACCATGGCGCCGCGCCGCGCATCTCCCAACGGCGACACTCAAGACGCTGGGAACCACGACTAGCGGCTAGACATCGTCACAACGCGCACGCCGGGAATGGCATCAAGCGTGCAACCGCTCGGCAACTGACACGCAAAACATACACGCGACGGTGTAGTTCTGCGTCAAACTGGGCCAACCTTTGCAGGCAAGCAAGGGTGCGGTGCAGCATTTCAGTGATTTTTAACCCGCGAGACTTCTGGGACATGGGCGACACAAAAGCGATCCACCCAACAGAACGGCAGGGCGGCGTGCCAACGCCACGCCAGCCCGTGCGCCACCTCAACATCGGCTCGGGCAATTGGCGCCATCCCGATTGGCACAACCTGGACGCCGCCTCGACGCATTACGCCAAGAGCTTCGATTACGGGGTCGACTTCCCGCACAACCTGCTGGGCCGAACGCCGATCGCGATCGCGGACGATACCTTGAAGGCGGCGTACAGCTCCCATGTGATCGAGCATATCGACGATGGCGCGGCCGCATTTCTGTTCGCCGATGTCTGGCGCATGCTGCAGCCCGGCGGCGTCTTCCGCATCACCTGCCCCGACATGGGGCTCATCTTCCGCCGATACGCACGCCGCGACGAGGCGTTCTTTGCGCGCTTCGCCTTCCGCAAGGCCTGGCCAGACCTGTCGCTCGAGCAAGCCTTCCTGCACTGCTTTGCCGCCGTGCGAACGACCCATGTCCGTTTCGAGGGCGCCGGCACGCTCGACGACGGCGCGGTCGCGGCCCTGTTCGACGGGGCCCTGCGCCGAAGACGGGTCCCTGTGTTCGGGCGGCGGGCGCTGCACAGCGCACTCGACACCGTGACCCGGGCGATCCCCGCGGAAGAGGCCAATCGGACCTATCCGCAATGCCATCTGAACTGGTGGACCCATCACAAGGCGCGGACGTTCCTGCGCCGCGCCGGGTTCTCGCGGGTCGTGGCGCAGAAGCGGCGCTCGACCTGCTATCGGCCGATGGGCAACCGCAAGCACTTCAACAACACGCGCCCCTGGATGTCGCTCTATATCGAGGGCGTGAAGTAGCGTCGCCCGGATCGAGGGCGTGAAGTAGCGCCGGCCGGCCGGCTCAGCGGCGGTCGCGGATGTTGTAGGCGATCAGCAGACCCACCGACCACAGCGCCAGCAGGATCACCGCGACCGCCAGCGAGATCATGGCGCGCTGCGGATACTGCGGCTCGACCGAGCGCGTCGGCACGATGTGCGGCACCAGGAAGCGGCTCTGCCGACGGGCATCGACCTTGGCGCTCTCCAGCGCTGACAGGGCCGAGGTATAGACCGCCTGCGCGATCTCGACATCGACGGCAAGCTCCTCGAACTCCGAGACCACGCCCGCCATCGCAGCCCGGTCGCCCGGTGCGAGGCCGGTCTCGCCCACGCCGAGGCGCTGGCGTTCCTCGGCGATCCGGTTGCGCACGCTCTCGGCCCGCTGCTCCATGATGCGGATGCGCGGGCTGTCGGCACCCAAGAGCTTGCGCTGGCTGTCGATGTCGATCAGCTGTGTGGCCAGCTGCTCCTCCAGCGCCGCGACCAGACCCATGGCGGCGCTGGCGTTCTCCGACGGGTTCACCTCCTGCGCCTGGTTGCGGAAGCTCCGCAGCTCCGCCCGCGCGGCTCGCAGCTCGTCCTCCGCCTCCTCGACCGAATTGCGCGCGACGCGCAGCGCGTCTTCCTGGGAGCGTTCGTTCAGCGAGTTGATGATCCGGTTGCTCTCGTCCAGCACGAAGGAGGCGATGCGCTGGGCGTCCTCGGCCCGGAAGGCGCGCGCCTCGAAGCGCACCATGCCGGTGACGCCGTCGAAATAGACGTTCGTCATCCAGTTCCAGTGCTCGACGATATCCTCGATCGGCCGGTCCTCGCCCAGGCGGAAGACGACATCGTACTCGGGCCGATTGTACATCGTCTCCAGCGGCATCGACGCGGCCACGGCCTCCACCATGGGCTGGCTGCGCACGACCTCGTAGACGATCTCGGCATCGGTCCCGGCCGAGGAGGTACGCGGCAGCAGCCCGCCCAGCATGCCCTGCGGCAGCGGGGTCTCGCCCGTGCGCACCGAAAAGGCGACGACCGAGGCGTACTGGTCCGCCGCCCAGAGATAGAGATAGCCTGTCGTCAGCACCGCCGGCAGCACCATGCAGGCGAGGAAGCTGTAGAGCGCGCCGCGATGGCGCCGCCGCACCCGTGCCGGCCGGGCGACCCGGTCGGCACCCGTCCCGGGCAGCGTGACGACGGTATCGGACTGCGGCGCGGCCGCCGCTTTCCCTACGTCAGTATCGCGCTTTCGTCGTTCGGTCATGCTAGACCACCCGCAGACCCGCAGTGTTGTGCCGGAGTTTTGCACGCCGATGCGTCGGAAACCAACGATCTCTGACCAGCTGCGCGTGCTTTTCGCGCTGATGGTCCGGGAGATGACCTCGCGCTATGGCCGCACGGCCGGCGGTTTCGTCTGGGCGTTCCTGGAACCGCTCGGCACGGTCCTGCTCCTGTCGCTGGTCTTTAGTCAGATCGCGCGTCACCCGCCGCTGGGCTCGAACTATCCGGTGTTCTTTGCCAGCGGCTACATGGCATTCCACATCTACATGGATATCGCGCGCTCGGTCAGCCTTGCAGCCCGGACCAACAGGACGCTGCTCTCTTTCCCGATCGTCACCGTCCTCGACACCATCATCGCGCGGTTCCTGCTGCAGTTGATCACCAACATCACGACCTTCTCGATCATCATGACGCTGATCATCGTGACGCAGGACGCCTCGGTCGGCATCGATCTCACGCAGGTGTTCATGGCGATCGCCATCGCGGCACTGCTCGGCCTGGGCGTTGGGGCGATGAACAATGCCCTGTTCGCCCTGTCGCCGAGCTATGAGCGCGTGTTCGGCATCGTGAACCGGCCTCTGTTCCTGATCTCGGGCGTCTTCTTCCTGTACGAGCATCTGCCCGCCGGGGCGCAGGCGCTGGTGATCTGGAACCCGCTCATACACCTGACGGCGATCATGCGCCGCGGCTTCTACCCGTATTACGAGGCCGCCTGGGTGCAGCCGATGATCGTGGCGCTTTTTGGCCTCGGCTGTCTGCTGCTCGGCATCCTGTTGACCCGCGCGATGCGGCCGAGGCTTCTGGAGCAATGATCCGTCTTGCCGCCGTCACCAAGACCTTCCCGACCTCGGGCGGGCGCAAGATGGTGCTCGACCGGGTGACGGCGCGGTTTCCGGGCGACCGCAACGTGGCTGTCATCGGGCGCAACGGTGCGGGCAAGTCGACGCTCTTGCGCATGATCGGTGGGTCGATCGAGCCCGACCACGGCGAGATACATCGCTTCGGACGCATCTCTTGGCCGATCGGGCTGAAGACCATCTTCCAAGGAACCCTGACCGGCGCCCAGAACGCGCGCTTTATCGCCCGGATCTACTCGGCCGACACCGAGGATATGGTGGAGAAGGTGGCGGCCTTCGCCGATCTCGGTGCCGATCTGCACGAGCCGACGGGCAACTACTCCAGCGGTATGAAGGCGCGGCTGGCCTTCGCCTGCTCGATGGCGATCCCGTTCGACGTCTATCTGGTCGACGAGATCACTGCCGTTGGCGACGCGTCCTTCCGGAAGCGCTGCAATCGCGCCTTTCGCGAGCTGTCCGAGACCGCGCGCCTCATCATGGTCTCGCATTCGGACCGCAACCTGCGGGCCCATTGCAGCGCGGCGATGGTGCTGGAGCGCGGCCGGCTGAGCTATTTCGAGCATCTCGAGGACGGCCTGCGCGCCCATGCCGAGAACATCGAGGACGTCTGATGGCCGGGCCCGGCGGGGCGGCGCACGCCCCGGGCGTTCTCGGCCTCGCGAAGGCAGGCCGCTGCTCGATCCGCCCCCTGGTCACAACGCGTGTACGCGTGCCGTTGGCAGCGCCGCGACCCCCGACCTGCTGCCTGCTCGGAGCGCGCTTATTCAAGCCCATGCTAACGTGGTGCCGCCAAAAGGGCTGGGGAGTGGGCGGCGCATCGTCTACGGCGATGGGCAGGGGGAAGACACGGGCACACGGCGCGATGTCGACACGGCATATGGGTTTCAATTTTCCCAAGACCGCAATATCTTGATCAAATCATGGTGAATGAGTGATGCCGATGAACGACCTCCTTCAGGCCGCGCAAGGCGAGGCGGGCTATGACGCCAGCGCCATCGAGGTGCTGGAGGGCCTGGAGCCCGTGCGCAAGCGGCCGGGCATGTATGTCGGCGGCACTGACGAACGTGCGCTGCACCATCTGGTGGCCGAAGTGCTCGACAACAGCATGGACGAGGCCGTCGCCGGCCATGCGAGCCGGATCGACATCGCGCTGGATGCCGACGGCTTCTGTACCATCGCCGACAATGGGCGCGGCATTCCGGTCGACGCCCATCCCCGCTTCCCAGACAAATCGGCGCTGGAGGTGATCCTCACCACACTGCATGCCGGCGGCAAGTTCAGCGGCAAGGCTTACCAGACCTCTGGCGGGCTGCACGGCGTCGGGGTCTCGGTCGTCAACGCGCTGTCGGAGCGGGTGGAAGTCGAGGTCGCCCGTTCGAAGCGCCTGTTCGCCCAGGCCTATGAGCGCGGTCACCCCGTGACCGGCCTCGAGGATCGCGGCCCGATCCAAAACCGACGCGGAACGACCGTGCGCTTCCGCCCCGACCCCCAGATTTTCGGGCCGCAGGCGGGCTTCAAACCGGCGCGGCTGCACAAGCTCGCCCGCTCCAAGGCCTATCTGTTCCGCGGCGTCGAGATCCGCTGGCGCTGCGACCCGTCCCTCGCCACCGACGACGTGCCGGTGGAGGAGACTTTCCACTTCCCCGGCGGTCTGGAGGACTACCTCAAAGCCACCGTTGGGGCCGAACAGATGCTGGGAAGCCTGTTCGCCGGGCGGGTCGAGTTCGCGGAACGTGGCGACGGGACCCCCGGCTCGATCGAATGGGCCATCGCATGGACGCCGGCGCGCGACCCCGCGACCTCGGCCTATTGCAACACGATCCCCACGCCCGAGGGCGGCACCCATGTCCAGGGGTTCTGGACGGCGCTGGTCAAGGCGGTCAGGGCCTATGGCGAGCGCACGGGCGTCAAGAAGGCCAAGGACATCAGCCGCGACGACATGGCCGGGGGCGCCGCAGCCATGGTCTCGGTCTTCATCGCCGAGCCCGAATTCGTGGGCCAGACTAAGGACCGCCTCGCCACCGCCGACGCCGCGCGCCTGGTCGAGGGCGCAGTGCGCGACCGCGCCGATACTTGGCTTGGCCAGGACCCGAGGCGCGCCGGCCAGATCGTCGAGTTCCTGGTCGAACGCGCCGACGAACGCGCCCGCCGCCGCGCCGAGAAGGAGACCAGCCGCAAGACCGCGACCCGCAAACTCCGCCTGCCAGGCAAGCTGGCCGACTGTTCGAACGCGACGCGCGAGGGGTCGGAGATCTTCCTGGTCGAGGGCGACAGCGCCGGCGGCAGCGCCAAGCAGGCACGCGACCGAAAGATGCAGGCTATCCTGCCGCTGCGCGGCAAGATCCTCAATGTCCTTGGCGCGGCCGGGGCAAAGCTCACCTCGAACCAGGAGATCGCAGACCTCACCCAAGCCCTCGGCATCGGGCTGGGCTCGAGGTTTCGCGCGGACGATCTGCGCTACGACAAGGTCATCATCATGACCGACGCCGATGTCGATGGGGCGCATATCGCAGCGCTGCTCATGACCTTCTTCTTCGTGCATGCCCGCGGCGTGATCGAGGAGGGCCATCTCTGGCTCGCCAACCCGCCGCTCTATCGCCTCTCCCAAGGCGGAAAAGTCGCCTATGCGCAGGACGATGAGGAACGCGCGGCGCTGGAGGCCAAGGGCCTGGGCGGCAAGGGCCGCATCGAGGTCAGCCGCTTCAAGGGTCTCGGCGAGATGATGCCGGCGCAGCTGCGTGAGACCACGATGCACCCGGAAACGCGCCGCCTGTCCCGCGTGACCATCGAGGACCTCGACGACACCGGCGCCCTGATCGAGCGCCTGATGGGCAAGAAAGCCGAAGCCCGCTTCGCCTTCATCCAGAGCAATGCGAAATTCGCCGAAACGCTGGACGTTTAGTCTGTCGCTACAGGGGACTTTCCGACTGACGAATGACATAACTGTTTGGGCGGTCAGGCGGCCCCCTGTTTCGACACCAGGCTTGCGGGCGTGATGTGCTGTCTTGGGCCAGCGAGGCGTCGAGATCGCTCTGCAACGCCTCGACACTCTCGTAGAAGGTCGCGCGTCGCGGCCCGGAAGAACTCGGCGCGGACCGTGCCATTGAAGCGCTCGGCGAAACCGTTGGTTTCCGGCAACGCGCCCACATGCCGGCCGTCAACTTGCCCTCGGCGCCCTTCATGGGCATCTGTTTACCCATGATGATGGCCAGGAAACGCTGAAGACGGCATGTCGGATATCGCAGAGGCAGTCGTCCTGGCCGTCGGCATGATCGCGCGCGGCGACGCCGATCTGGCCGAGATCGTGGGTCTGTCGCTCACCGTCAGCCTCAGCGCCGCGCTGATTGCCTGCACCGTCGGCCTGCCGCTCGGCGCGCTGCTCGCCGTCGCCCGCTTCCCCGGCCGCGGCGCAGCGCTTATCGCCGTCAACGCGCTGATGGGCATGCCGCCGGTCGTGGTTGGCCTCATCGTCTACCTCGCCCTATCGCGCTCGGGACCGCTGGGCGTCCTCGGCCTGCTTTACACGCCGACGGCAATGATCATCGCGCAGACGATCCTGATCACGCCGATCATCGTCGCCCTCTCGCGCCAGGTTCTGGAGGACCTGTTCGCAGAGTATGCGGAGCAGTTCCGCGCGCTTTGTCTGACCCGCAGGCAGAGCGTCGGCGCCTTGCTGGTCGACGGCCGTTTCACCCTGGCGACGGTGGCGCTCGCGGGCTTCGGCCGGGCGATCGCCGAGGTCGGCGCGGTGATCGTGGTCGGCGGCAATATCGACCACCTGACCAGAATGATGACGACCGCGATCGCGCTCGAGACCTCGAAGGGCAATCTGGCGCTGGCCCTGGCGCTCGGCATCGTGCTGATGGTGATCGCGCTCTCGGTCAATGCGCTGGTGCACGTGCTGCGTCGCGACGGCGGAGTGGCGGCCCATGCGTGACACCGCCAGGCTCGACGTGCCCTACCCCGCCGAGGGGCCGATATCACAGGCCGCCCTCGCGGGCCTGAGACGCGTCACGGTCGAGCGGGAGGGGCGCCGCCTGATCGACGGCCTCAGCCTCGGCCTGCCCCCCGACGGCATCACCGTGATCATGGGCGCAAATGGCGCGGGCAAGAGCGTCTGCCTCAGACTGCTGCACGGCCTGATCGCCCCCGATGACGGGCAGGTGACGTGGCGTGACAGGCCCCTGGACGACGCGGCCCGGCGCCAGCAATCGCTGGTCTTCCAGAAGCCGGTGCTGCTGCGGCGCAGCGCCGGCGCGAACATCGATTTCGTGCTGAAGGCCCGCGGTCGGCACGATCCGGCCCGCCGCGATGCCCTGCTCGCCCATGTTGGCCTAGGCGACCATGCCGGCCGGCCCGCCCGGTCCCTGTCCGGTGGCGAGCAGCAGCGCCTGGCCCTCGCCCGCGCCCTGGCC
>JBCCSW010000189.1:0-8055 GCA_039199465.1 Pseudomonadota bacterium | reverse complement strand
GCCAACGTCTTCACCCGCATCATGATGGCGCTCTATCGCGAGATCCCGTGGCGCGGCATGCCCTGCATCCCGGTCGAGGCGATCCTGATGCCGGAATGGTTCCCGTTCCATATGAGCAAGATCGCCTATTGGTCGCGGACGGTGCTGACGCCGCTGCTGATCCTCTATGCGAAGCGGGCGCGGGCGCAGAACCCGACGGGGCGCACCATTCGCGAGCTGTTCGTCGTGCCGCCCGAGTCGCAGAAGGTCTGGCAGATCAACCCGACGGGCAGTCGGATCGGCGAGATGTTCCTGCTGCTCGACAAGGCGCTGCAGACCGCCGAGCCGTTCTTCCCCCGCGGCACGCGCGAGCGCGCGATCCGCAAGGCCGAGGAGTTCACGCTGTCCCATCTGAACGGGACCGACGGCCTCGGCGCGATCTATCCGGCGATGGCCAACGCGGTCATGGCGCTGCGCGTCCTTGGCTATGACGACAACAGCCCCGAGATGCGGACCGCGCGCGAAGCGGTCGAGAAGCTGATGATCGAGCGGGGCGAACAGCTCTACTTCCAGCCCTGCGTCAGCCCGGTCTGGGACAGCGCGCTGGCCGCCCATGCGGAGATGGAGGCGGGCGAGCGCGAGGACCCGCGCCTGACCGAGATGCTGGACTGGCTGGCCTCGAAGCAGATCCTGGACCATGTCGGCGACTGGGCCGTGCGCCGGCCCGGCCTGCGCCCAGGCGGCTGGGCCTTCCAGTATGAGAACCCCGACTACCCCGACGTCGACGACAGCGCGGTCGTGGTGTGGGCGATGCACCGCGCCGCCCCCGAGCGCGATGCCGAGAATATCGAGCGCGGCTGCGAATGGCTGGAGGGCATGCAATCCCGCTCCGGCGGTTGGGGCGCCTTCGATCCCGAGAACGAGCACTACTACCTGAACTCGATCCCCTTTGCCGATCATGGCGCCCTGCTCGATCCGCCGACTGTGGACGTCACGGCGCGCTGCATCGGCTGCCTGGCCCAGGTCGATGCCGAGCGCTATGCCGGCGCCATCCGCGGCGGCATCGCCTTCATCCGTGCCGAGCAGGAGCCGGACGGGTCCTGGTACGGGCGCTGGGGTGCCAACTACATCTACGGCACATGGTCGGCGCTGGTCGCGCTGAAGGGCGCGGGCGAGGACATGGACCAGCCCTATGTGCGCCGCGCGGTCGACTGGCTGCTGGACTGCCAGCAGGCCGATGGCGGCTGGGGCGAGGGCCTGGAAAGCTACGAGGGTGTGGGCGAGGGCTTCGACCAGATGTCGACGCCATCGCAGACCGCCTGGGCGGTGCTGGGTCTGATGTCTGCGGACGAGATCGACCACCCGGCGGTGAAGCGGGGCATCGACTGGCTGGCCCGCGCGCCTCGCGAGAAGGATGGCGCGCGCTGGCTCGAGCCGCATTTCACCGGCACCGGCTTTCCGAAGGTCTTCTACCTGAAATATCACGGCTATGCGGCGTTCTTCCCGCTCTGGGCCATGGGCCGCTATGAGAAACTGCAGGCCTCCAACGACCGCAACGTCCGCTGGGCGATCTGAGATGGCTGGCGCCGCCGGCGGGGACGGCCTTGGCGCCGGCGCCGCCTCCACGCCGATCCGGCCCCTCGCCGCCCTGCCGAGGCCGATTGGGATCGTTTGCGGTCTCGCGGCCGAGCGTGACGCCCTCGCGCCGCTGTCCGAGGCCGGCGACATCGTCATTGCCGTCTCGGGCGCCGATCCCGACCGAGCGACCCGCGCGGCGCATCGGCTGCTGGAGGCGGGCTGCAAGTCCCTGATGAGCTGTGGCTATGCCGGCGGGCTGGATCCTGGGATGGCGCCCGGCGATCTCTTCACGGCGGAGAGCGTGGTCCGTGCCGATGGCGAGCGGATCGCGCTGCAGGCGCTGCCTGGCCTGCCGGTCGCCACCCTGTTCGGCAGCGACACCCTGATCACCAGCCCCGATCACAAGGCGATGCTGCACTGTGCCAGCAGTGCGCAGGCGGTGGATATGGAGACCCATCGCGTCGCCGCAGAGGGCCGGGCGGCGGGCGTGCCAGTGGCCGCGCTGCGCGCGATCTGTGACGGCGCGGGGCGGGCGATGCCGGCCTTTCTGGATGGCGTCGTTCGCGCGGACGGGCGTCCGCGGATCGGCGCCGTGCTCTATGGCTTGCTCGCCAATCCCGGTCAGATCGGAGCGCTGATGGCCGTCGCACGCGACGAGCGCACCGCCCGCCAGCGCCTCGCCAGCTTCGCCAACGACGCCTCGGCAACGCGGCCGTGACTGCCGGTTGCCAGGTCTTTCGAGCTCCGCTGCCAACCGTCCGGAGAGGCGCTTGGGTGAGCGCTGCCGCCCTGCCAGCGGGCCCATGATCGGCGGACAACTGCCATGGCTTGGGCGACATCTGGCGCGACGGATCGGCAGGCGCCTCGCGGGCGGGGGCCATCAGGCGCAAGCGCTCCCCGCGCCCGAGCTGGTTGGCACATCCGAGAAGCTCGACTGTCCACCGGCCCTCTACGACCCCGACACCCTGTCGCGTGTGATCTCTTGCGGCTTCAACGGCACGCTGGCGGAAGAGGTCGCCAAGCTGGAACAGACCTCGTTCGAGACCCGTCCCATGGCGCTCTACGACCTCGGTCCGGCCGCAGTGATGGGCCATGGCGTTGAAAGCCGCGCGACAAGCGTCTGGATGGGACCGCGCTCTGCCGTCTCGACGCTGACGAGACCGGTCGAGGCGTTCGACACGCTCTACCTCGCGAACTCGATCCAGGGCCTGCAGTATTTCGGGCATTGGCTGCGCGACGACTGCGCCGCCTTCGAGCACCTCGTCTCGCTGGGCGACGTGCGCTCGCTCCGCCGCCCCGCCTGGCCCGATTGCGCGGGCTATGAGGCGATCTTCGGTCAGAACTGGCGCGAGGTCGACAATGCCATTGCCGAACGGCTGGTCCTGCAGCGCGAACTCGGCTTCAACACCGACAAGGCGCGCCGGATCGAGGCGCTGCGGGCCAGGCTTCGCGCCGCGCTGGAGGCGCCCAACGCTGGTCGTGTCGTCTATCTGAAGCGCGGCGACATGGGTGCGGGCCGCAACCCGGCCAACGAGGATGCGGTGACGTCCGCGCTGATGGATGCGGGCGTCGTCGTCGTGACGCCCGAGCGGGGCATCGCCGAAACGCTCTCCACCCTGCTCGACGCTGCCATCATCGTGACGATGGAGGGCAGTCAGGCCGCCCATGGCGTCTTCGCCCTGCGACCGGGCGGCGCCATGCTGATCCTGCAGCCGCCGCGACGCTTCTACAATCCGCACCACGAATGGACCCGTCTGCTGGGCATGCACTATGCCACGGTGATCGGGGAGGATCTTGGCGGCGGGCGCGATTTCACGATCAAACCCAATGAGATTATCGCGATGGTTGAGCGCTTAAGCGCCCATTCCTAGCGTGCCGCTTTAGCGGTCTCGGGGGAGTGTCGTTCGCTAGATGTAGTTCACGAGCTGCCGCAGATCGCCGAGCGCGCGAAGGCGCATGAAGCGCGTCGGATGCAGGTCGAAGACCGCCATGCGGCCGGCGACCTCGGTCGGCGTGCAGTAGGCCTCGGCGCGGGTGTAGTCGACCGAGCGGACGTAATCGTCGAACAACAGCCGCGTCGGGCGCCGGATGTGCCAGAGCGTCGCGAGGAAGCAGGCTAGCCTGAAACGCCCGTCCACCAGCACCAGATCGGGCTCGCCGATCGGGCGCTGCCACCACGCAAGATGGCTGTAGCGCAGGTATTGCAGATAGCGCGTGCGTCGGTGATCGGCCGGAATACCCCACTCGCGGGTCGGGCCGATATCAACATGCGTGACGCGCACGTCCTCGTCGCGATGCTCGCGCTCCAGCAGAGCCTGCATGTTCGACGCCCAGTCGGGATCGCTTTCGACCGACAGAAGCGCTTTGCCGCCGAGACGGGCCGCGAGCACCGTCGAGCCGCCCGAGCCGTATTCCAGGATGCGCGATGCCGCCCGATACTCCCGCTCGACCAGCTCGCCCTCGGCCGGCTCGAAGGTGAATTCCGGGTCGAAGACGTCCATGACACCCCGGCATGGTCTGGTGGGCCGATGACGCGCAGGCGAGAACGCCGAACTGGGATCGATCTAGCAGGCAATCGGGCGTCGCGTTGTCGGCGACCGTCGGGCCGATGCGGCGATTACTCCGCCGCCATCTTCCTGATCTTGCTCATCTCCTCGGAAACGATGCGCCCGTGATGCTCTTCGGCCCGCCGGGCCTTGGAGAGATCGATCTCCTCGGCCATCGGCCCCTCGGTGCGCAGGCCGCGGAAGGCGAGCGACAGCATCCGGAGCGGGTTGGAGAAGGCGACATTCGCGGCGGTCGGCTCATAGCCGCAATGCGCCATGCAGTCCGAGCACTTCTCGTAGTTGCCGGTGCCGTAGGTGTCCCAGTCGGTCGTCTCCATCAGTTCCTTATAGCTCTGCGCATAGCCCTCACCGAGCAGGTAGCAGGGCTTCTGCCAGCCGAACACGTTGCGCGTGGGCATGCCCCAGGGCGTGCAGCGCATCTCCTGGTTGCCGAGGAGGAAGTCGAGGAAGATCGGCGAGTGGCTGAGCGACCATTTTGACCCGCGCTGTTTGCCGATGCGGAAGACCTCGCGGAAGAACTCCTTCGTGCGCCTCCGGGCAAGAAAATGCTGCTGGTCGGGGGCGCGTTCATAGGCGAAGCCCGGTGAGATCGAGATGCCGACGCCCATCGCAGTGCAGGTGTCCAGGTAGTCGGCCAGCTCATCGGCCGGATAACCCTCGAAGATCGTCGCGTTGACGTTGACCTTGAAGCCCTTGTCCTGCGCCGCCTTGATGGCCTTCACGGCCCGGTCGTAGACGCCCTTCTGCGCCACCGCCTTGTCGTGGTGCTCTTTCAGACCGTCGAGATGGACCGAAAAGAACAGGTAGGGCGAGGGTTCGAACAGCTTGAGCTTCTTCTCGAGCAACAGCGCGTTGGTGCAGAGCGAGATGTAGAACTTTCGCTCGACGAGCCCGCGCACGATCTCGCCGATCTCCTTGTGGATCAGCGGTTCGCCACCGGGGATCGCGACCATCGGCGCGCCGCATTCCTCGGCGGCCTGCCAGCACTCCTCGGGGCTGAGGCGCCGGCCGAGGATCAGCTCGGGATAGTCGATCTTTCCGCAACCCGGACAGGCCAGATTGCACTTGAACAGCGGCTCGAGCATCAGCACGAGCGGATAGCGTTTATTGCCCCGCAGTTTCTGCTCGATGATGTATCTGGCGACGCGCAGCTGCTGGCGAAGGGGGACAGACAAGGCGGCACTCCGTTTCTTTCAGCGCCAACCTAATGCCGGTTGTTGCAATGCGCTACCACCTGCGTGTCAGGCGCGACGCGCGACGCGGCCAAGCGTGTTGCCAAGGCCGCGGGGCAGCCGGAAGCTCACATCCTCGCGCTTGCCCATGACCTCGGTCACGCTGAGGTCGAACCAATCCGCGAGACGGGCCATAACCTCGTCGACCAGCACCGCCGGGGCCGAGGCGCCCGCGCTGATGCCGAGACGGCGAACGCCCTCGACGAAGTCACGTTCCAGGTCGGCGACGCTCGGCACCAGCCGCGCAGGCACGCCGGCGGCCAAAGCGATCTCGACCAACCGGTTCGAATTGGAGGAGTTGCGGGCCCCGACGACAACCACGGCGTCGACGAGGCCGGCGATCTCGGCGACCGCCTGTTGGCGGTTCTGGGTGGCATAGCAGATATCGCGCGTGTCCGGACCCTCGGCATCGGGCCAGCGGCGGCGGATCGCATCGATGATCCCGCGCGTGTCTGAGACCGACAGCGTGGTCTGGGTGACGTAGGAGACCGGTTCGTCGGGCTGCAGGTCCAGCGCCTCGACGTCCGACGCACTGGCGACGACCAGCACCGGGCGGTCGGGCGGCGTCTCGATCTGGCCCAGGGTGCCCTCGACCTCGGGATGGCCACGATGGCCGATCAGGATCACGCGACGTCCATCCATGACATAGCGGCGCCCGCCGACATGCACGCGCGACACAAGGGGGCAGGTCGCATCGATGACGTGATGGGCGGCGGCTTCGGCGGCGTTTTCGACCCGGCGCGGCACGCCATGCGCCGAGAAGATGACCACCGAGTTGGGCGGAACCTCCTCCACCTCCTCGACGAACACCGCCCCCTTGGCGCGCAGGTCGTCGCAGACGCGGGCATTGTGCACGATTTCGTGGCGCACATAGACCGGGGCGCCAAACTCGGCCAGCGCATGCTCGACCGTCTTGATCGCCCGTTCGACGCCCGCGCAGAAGCCTCGAGGATTCGCCAGCACGATCTCGAGCAATGGCTTTCGCGCCATCGTCATCCTGCCCCCTGTCGTTCCGTCTTCTCGGTCGTTTGCGACCTTCTATCGCAGACTACGGTGAGCACACAGTCGCAGCTTGGCAAGCGCGGTGGGATCACGATTTGCCGGTTATGCGCGACGTGGCAGGCGCTGTTGCAGCGTGGCAGCCCAAAGCGGCAGCAGGTCAGAGGCTGTTGGCGCGCATATGGGCAATCAGGGCGTCGGGCCCGCCGTTCGACAGGATCTCGGCGAACTCGTCGCGCTTGAGCTGCAGGAAGCTGATCCCGCCGACGATGATATCGATCACCAGATGCCCGCGCTCGCCGAAATCGCGGATCCGCCACTCGGTCGGCAGCACACCACCATCGGTGCGCGGAAAGGTGACCGCCACCAGCAGATCGCGCCTGACGGCGCGGACATCGCCGACGGTGGGCGCGGTATCAAGGCCGCGCGCGAACTGGTCGACATAGAGATTGGCGAGAAAGCCCGGCAGCAGCGCCTCCAACTCGGCGCGCTGACCGTCGCTTATCGTCTGGTCGGCATCGCCCAGCAGGAACCGGCGCCAGATATCGAAGGCGAAGGCCATGTCGATGGCGCCCTGCAGGTCGGCCATGCTCTGCTCGCTGCGCGCCTCGCTGCCGGTCAGGGCCGCATGCGCGGTCTCCGTCAGGCCACGCGCCGTCGACTGCGCCGCCGCCGGGTCGGCGGCCATGGCGCGCGAGGCCGCGAGGCCGCCGATGGCGAGCGCCAGGATCAGGATGACCGCGTTGACGCGTTTCGGGATGGCAAGGCGCATCGGTGCTCTCTCTACCTGCTGCCGCCCGCATTCGCGTCGGCGGCCATTCGCTGTATCGCGCGCGGCCGGGCGTTCCGTCGGCCGGCGCCTTAGGCGTCGCTGCCGGCGAGGATGGCGGGGGTCAGCGCGAAAATCATCACCAGACTGACGCTGAGCGCGATCACCAGCATGACGCCCATGCTTGCGGTGCCGCTATGCTCGGACAGCGCAAGCGTGCCGAAGGCGCCGATCGTCGTCATCGCGCTGGCAAGCGCTGCGCGGGGGGTCGAGGTGTCGAACACGGCGCCGGCGGCGCCGCTGACCCGGCCGGCGCGCATCGCGATATGGATGCCGGTGTCGACGCCGATGCCGATCATCAGCGGCAGGACGATGACGTTGGCATAGTTGAACGGCTTATCGATCATCACCGAGACGGCGACCGTGACGATGCCGGCTAAGGCCAGCGGCACGAGGATGGCGAGGACCATGCGCGCCGATCTGAGCATGAGCGCCGCAAGGAGCCCGGTCGCCGCCAGCGACAGCAGCGTCGCCGTCAGCATGGCGCCACCGACGGCGCGCGCCGCCCCCTCGATCTGCGCGGGGGCGCCACCGGCCTCGGGCAGCGCGCTCGCGACGATGTCGACGAAGGCGCTGCGTCGCGCGGGGTCGGTCAGATCGCCCTCGGCCGTGATCTCGACCCGAGTTCGACCGTCTCCGGCGACAAAACGCGCGGTGAGCGGTGCGGGCAGGTCCGCTGCCGCGACGGGCCCTACGTCGAGCTGTCGACCGAGCCGCGCCATCAGTTGCGGGAAGAACCGGAAGATCGCGCTATCGGCCGTGGCGGGATCGACACCACCCTCGGCCACCGCCGCCTGCCATTTCGCCAGCGCCGCGCCGAGATCGGCCGCGCCTGCTGCAGGAAAGCCCCGCAGCCGCGCCGGCAGCGCCG
>JBCCSW010000188.1:0-8159 GCA_039199465.1 Pseudomonadota bacterium | reverse complement strand
GCACCGGGTCGTAGAAATGCGCCGGCTGCAGAAGGTTATCGATCTGGCCATAGAGGTCGTTCTGGACGAGCAGGGCGCCCAGGAGGGCCTGCTCGACCTCGATGTTATGTGGCTGTGCCACGCTTTGGCCGGCGCCCGGCTGCCCATCGGGCGCCGGGACGCCGCCGGCCATCGGCGCTGAACCGCCGTCTGCCATGCCTGCCCCACATGATGTCTTTTTTGTTGCAGCCAGAATACGGCAGCCGCTCCCGCATGGCGAGAGCGCGGTGAGCTTAACGAAGGGTTATCCCCGCGATCCTTTGAAGCCCCTGGGGACAAGCTGTGGGCAAGCGTCGTCCTGTGTCATTTGCACGACAGTGACGCAGATGGGCGTCACGCGCGGCACCCGCCAGGGCCAAGCGCCGACTGCAGCGCGTCGCGGGCGCCGGTCGAGGGGAAGCGCTGCCCGGCCGAAGCGCCGTCGATGGTGACATCGAGGGCTGCGCCGTCGGCGACCGAGGACAGAACGGGCCCGAGCAGACCGGATGCTGGCAAGGTTGCGCGCAGGTTGCCGTCGCCATCGGGGGCCATGGGCAGACCGACGCGCACGCCGCGCGAGGCCAGGGTCACCGTCGTCTCGCGCGCGGGCGGGGGGCCGTCGGGACGGAGCCGGAGCGCGATCTCGGCGCCCTCGAGACAGGCGACGCCGAGATTGGCGCGCCCGTCCGACACCGTCGCCTCGATCCGGTTGCCGCCGAGGCGCGTGGTCCAGAGGTTGCGCGGCAGGTTCCCCGAGCGACCGTTGGGGAAGGGCGAGATATCGGGCGCCGTGGCGGTCAGCGTATCGGCCGCCGCATCGGCCGCCCCATCGGCCGCTGGGCCGGGCGTGGCTCCGAGTTGCGCATCCGCCGACGGCTCGCCCGCCGTGCCCGCCGCTGCTTCAGGCGATGGGGCATCGGCTGTCTGCTGGGCGCAGGCGGCGAGCACGGCGACGAGGCTGCAGGTCACGACCAACCGCATCGGCTTCTCCGGCGAGTGCTTCTGATCACGCACAGCATGGCACCGGCAGAGCGGAGTGCAATGGCGCCGGCGCGGGATCGACGTGCCTGGGGGGCGATCTCACGCGGTCGTGGCCGAGACATGACAGGGTGCCCAAAAGGAAACGCCCGCCGCGGCTGGGCCGGGCGGGCGTGTCATCGCACCGATCATCGGGCTTTGGCGGCTCAGTCGCGCGGGTCGTCGCCGCGGGCCTCGCGCGCATCGGGGCTGTCGTCGCCGCCCTGGCGGCCGGCCCGATCGCGCGGGTCGTCGCCGTCTTCGGCCGCCGCCGCGCCGATCTCGTCGAGCAGTTCGGCGATCTCCTCCTCGGCCAGCAGCTCCTCCTCGGCGCGCAGTTCGGCGATGGACTTGCCCGACGCCTGGATCTCCGCCTCCTCCATCGAGCGGGCGACGTTGGCCTTGACGCTGACATTCACCTCGGGGTGGAGGACGATGGTGATGCCGTGCAGGCCAAGCTCCTTGATCGGCTTGTCGAGACGGACCTTGGTCCGGCTGATCTCGAAACCCTCGGCCGCCGCGGCCTCGGCGACGTCGCGCGGGGTGACCGAGCCGTAGAGGGAACCACCCTCGGCGGCCTGGCGCAGGATGATGAACTGCTTGCCGTCGAGCGTCTCGGCCATCGTCTCGGCAGCGGTCTTCTGATCGGCTGAACGCGCGGCGATCTGGGCGCGCTCGGCCTCGAAACGGGCGAGGTTGGCCTTGGTCGCGCGCAACGCCTTGCCCTGGGGCAGCAGGAAGTTCCGGGCGTAGCCGTCCTTGACGTTCACGACGTCGCCCATGGTCCCGAGCTTCTCGACCAGCTCGAGAAGGATGATCTCAACCATCTCGCCCTCCTCAGTTCACAGTGTAGGGCAGCAGGGCGAGGAACCGGGCGCGCTTGATGGCGCGCGACAGCTCCCGCTGCTTCTTCGAGGACACGGCGGTGATGCGCGAGGGCACGATCTTACCGCGCTCGGAGATGTAGCGCTGCAGGAGCTTGACGTCCTTGTAGTCGATGGCCGGTGCGCTCTCGCCCGAGAAGGGGCAGGTCTTGCGCCGGCGGAAAAACGGTCGACGGGCCATGGTGCTCTCTCCTCTCAGCGATCGTCGCGACGGGGGCCACGGTCATCGCGGCGCGGTCCGCGATCGTCGCGATCCCGGCGCGGCCCGCGGTCGTCGCGATCGCGCCCGCCGCGCCGGTCGTCGCGGCTGGACTTCGCCTGCATGACGGCGGAGGGGCCTTCCTCATGCGCCTCGACCCGCACGGTCATGACGCGCATGACGTCCTCGTGCAGGCGCATCAGACGCTCCATCTCCTGCACGGCGGCAGGCGGACTGTCCGAGCGCATATAGCCGTAGTGGCCCTTGCGGTTCTTGTTGATCTTGTAGCTGAGCGTTCGCAGGCCCCAGTACTCGTGGCTCTGCATGGCGCCGCCGTTGTCGGCGAGGACTTGGCCGAAATGCTCGATCAGCCCCTCGGCCTGCGCGTTCGACAAGTCCTGACGCGCGATGAAGACGTGCTCGTAGAGCGGCATGGACGCCACCCTCCTGATCTCCGCGCTTCGATGGTCCGGGGCGTGTTCCCGGGTCCGGACCGGAGCGGCGCGGTTCTTCAACCATTTCCGGGAGCGCGCCGCTTACGCCGAAAGTGGTGGCCATGCAAGGGCGGCGGTTGCCGGCACGCGCGCAGAGGGGCTGCGGTTGACAGCGCCTGGGCGACGCGCGATGGCCCGCGGCCAGATTTCCGTGCCGTAACCGTCGGCAGTGCAAGGGATGCGAGCATGCGAGCCTATCTGTTTCCCGGGCAGGGCGCCCAGGCGGTGGGAATGGGCCGAGCCCTGGCGGAGGCCTATCCCGCGGCGCGCGATGTCTTCGACGCCGTGGACGAGGCGCTGGGCGAGCGGCTGAGTGCCGTGATCTGGGACGGCCCGGCCGATGACCTGACGCTGACCGCGAATGCGCAGCCGGCGCTGATGGCGACCTCGCTGGCGGCCGTCAGGGCGCTGGAGGCGGAAGGGGTGTCGATCGCCGATGCCGGGTTCGTCGCGGGCCATTCGCTGGGCGAGTATTCGGCGCTTGCCGCGGCTGGGGCGCTGGAGGTCGGGACGGCGGCCAGACTGCTCCGCTTGCGCGGTGCGGCCATGCAGGAGGCCGTGCCGGTCGGGGTCGGCGCGATGGCGGCCATCTTGGGCCTGGATGCCGAGGCGGTGCGCGCGCTCGCCGAGGAGGCGGCCGGGAGCGAGGTCTGTGAGGCGGCCAACGACAACGATCCCGGACAGGTCGTCGTCTCGGGCCACAAGGCGGCGGTCGAGCGGGCCTGCGAGATCGCCAAGGCAAGGGGTGCGAAGCGGGCGATGATGCTGCCGGTCTCGGCGCCGTTCCACTGCCGGTTGATGCAGCCCGCGGCCGAGGCCATGGCCGAGGCACTGGCAGATGCAGAGATCAAGCCGCCCGTCGTGCCCGTCGTCGCCAATGTCAGGGCCGAGGCGGTGAGCGCGCCCGAGGACCTGCGCCGACTGCTGGTCGAGCAGGTGACGGCGCCCGTGCGCTGGCGCGAGAGCGTGCTTTGGATGGCCGCGAACGGCGTCACCGAGACGGTGGAGCTTGGCGCCGGGAAGGCGCTGTCCGGCATGGTACGCCGGATCGAAAAGACGTTGGTCGTCGCGAATGTCAGTGCGCCCGAGGACCTGGGTAAGCTGAAGGAGCTTGGAGCATGAGCGCGGTGTTCGACCTGGCCGGGCGCGTGGCGCTGGTGACCGGCGCATCCGGCGGGATCGGCGGCGCCATCGCGACGGGCCTGCATTCGGCGGGGGCCACAGTCGCACTCTCGGGCACGCGGATCGAGCCGCTGGAGGCCCTGGCCGCCGAACTGGGCGAGCGCGCCCATGTCGTGCCGTGCGACCTGTCGGATGCCGATGCCCTGGCCGCGTTGCCGAAAGCGGTAGAGGCGGCTGCGGGCAGGCTCGATATCCTCGTCAACAATGCGGGCGTCACGCGCGACCAGCTGTTCATGCGGATGTCCGATGCCGACTGGCAGACGGTGATGGATGTGAACCTCGGCGCCGTCTTCCGCCTGTCGAAGGCGGTGCTGCGGAGCATGATGAAGCAGCGCTGGGGCCGCATCGTGCAGATCACCAGCGTCGTCGGCCATACCGGTAATCCGGGGCAGGGCAACTACACCGCTGCGAAGGCCGGGGTTACGGCACTGTCGAAGAGCCTGGCGGCCGAGGTTGCGACCCGCGGCGTTACCGTGAACTGCGTCGCCCCTGGGTTCATCGAGACGGCGATGACGGCGACGCTGAACGAGGAACAGAGCGCGCGGATCATGGGCGCGATCCCGGCGGGACGCATGGGATCGCCCGAGGACGTGGCCGGTGCCGTCGTCTATCTGGCCTCTCCCGCCGCCGGTTATGTGACCGGACAGACGCTCCATGTGAACGGCGGCATGGCGATGATCTGATCATCGCGCGCGGCCCGGGCGGATGCATTGCGCGCTTCAATCGAGGTTGATAAGGGAGCGCGGCGCCGGCGAGACGTAAAGGCGGGTTGTCAAGCGTTTGCGCGCACCGATGCGGTGACGCAGCGACGCGGGAAAGACGAGAGGAACAGGAGCAGTCATGAGCGACATCTCGGATCGCGTGAAGAAGATCGTCGTGGAGCATCTTGGCGTCGAGGAAGAGAAGGTCGTCGACAGCGCCAGCTTCATCGACGATCTGGGCGCCGACAGCCTGGACACCGTTGAGCTGGTCATGGCCTTCGAGGAGGAGTTCGGGATCGAGATCCCCGACGACGCGGCGGAGAGCATCCAGACCTTCTCGGACGCGGTGAAGTTCATCACGGAGAAGTCGGCCTAACCGCGCCACAGCGTGTCGATCCGCGGGGCGCGGCGCCGTCTGACGGCAGCCGCGTTTTTCGTGGTCCGGTCCATGGCGGTTCTCGACGCAGCGTTCCATATTGGCACGGCGCGCTGCGGCGTGCGCCGCGCCACGCAGGCGTCGGCCTGAACAAGAACAATGACGACCGCCCTGTCGGTCGCGGGAGAGCGCAATGCGGCGAGTGGTGGTGACGGGCCTCGGCATGGTGACGCCGCTTGCCTGTGGCGTCGACGAGACTTGGACACGGATCCTCGCGGGACAGTCGGGCGTGGGCGAGATCGCGTATTTCGATGCGTCGCACCTGCCCTGCCGGATCGCCGGCGAGATCCCGCTGGGCGACGGCAGCGACGGCACCTTCAACGCCGATGACTGGGTGGCCGCCAAGGACCGGCGCAAGCACGACCGCTTCATTACCTATGCGCTGACCGCTGCCGAACAGGCGGTACGCGACAGCGGCTGGCGCCCCGATGCGGCCGACACCGATGCCTGCGAGCGGACGGGCGTGATGATCGGCAGCGGGATCGGCGGGATCGAGTTCATCGCCGACACCGCCGTGACGCTGAAGGAGAAGGGGCCGCGCCGCGTGAGCCCGTTCTTCATTCCCGGCGCGCTGATCAATCTCTGCTCGGGGCAGGTCAGCATCCGCTACGGCTTCAAGGGGCCGAACCACGCCGTGGTGACGGCCTGCTCGACCGGGGCGCATGCGATCGGCGATGCGGCGCGACTGATTGCGCTCGGCGATGCGGACGTCATGTTGGCCGGCGGGTCCGAGAGCCCGGTCTGCGAGATCTCGGTCGCGGGCTTCGCCGCCTGCAAGGCGCTCTCGACCGGCTATAACGAGACGCCCGAGAAGGCCTCGCGGCCCTATGACCGCGGACGCGACGGTTTCGTCATGGGCGAAGGTGCGGGCGTTGTGGTGCTGGAGGAGCGCGAGCACGCGCTGGCGCGCGGTGCGAAGATCTATGCAGAGGTGCTGGGCTATGGTCTGTCGGGCGATGCCTATCACATCACCGCGCCCTCGGCGGACGGCGATGGCGGCTTCCGCGCGATGAAAGCCGCGATGCGCAATGCCGGCGTCGAGCCCTCGGCGATCGACTATGTCAATGCGCATGGCACCTCGACGCCGCTCGGCGACGAGATCGAGCTCGGTGCGGTGGCTCGGATCATGGGCAATCACGCGGCCAACATCACGATGAGTTCGACCAAGAGCGCGTCGGGGCACCTGCTGGGCGCCGCCGGGGCGATCGAGGCGATCTTCACGATCCTCGCGATCCGCGATCAGGTGGCGCCGCCGACGATCAATCTCGACGATCCCTCGGTCGATACGCCGATCGACCTGGCGCCGCATGAGAAGCGCGAACGTGAGATCAACGTGGCTCTGTCGAACAGTTTTGGGTTCGGCGGGACGAATGCTTCGCTTATCGTGGGCAGACACGCGGCCTGAGGGGGCTGCCCGATGGGCGGCTCGGCCGCCTGGACAGCGCGACTGACTGCCTTGAGACGGGCCTGAGGGGGCATGGAACGACTGGCGCCGATCATCGACTGGGCCAAGGGCGAGCCGTTCCTGGCGGGTGGCATCGCGGCCGTGGTGCTGCTGGCGCTCGTCGCGGCGCTCTGGGGTCCGCTCGGTCGCCTGTTCCGGGTGCGCAATCTCGCGGCGCATATGCTGACGCTGCTGATCGTGGCCTGCCTGGCGCTGGGGCTGATGATCGAGGCCGCCGGCCAGCGCGTCGAGGCGCCCGGCCCGCTGGTCGCGGACACCGTCGTCACCATTCCGCAGGGAGCGGGCCTGGCGACGATCTCGGCGACGCTTGAGGAGGCCGGCGTGATCGAGAGCGCCATGCTCTTCCGGCTGGCAGCGCGCTATCGCGGCGAAGCGACCGATCTGAAGTTCGGCGAGTACGACATGCCGGCGGGCGCCTCGATGGCCGCGGTGCTGGCCAAGCTGACCGAGGGCGACACGATCAGCTATCGCGTCACCGTCGCGGAGGGGCGGACGAGCTGGGAGGTCGTGCAGCTGCTGAGCGAGGTGCCGGAGCTGACCGGGGAGATCGCCGAAATCCCGGCCGAGGGCTCGCTGGCGCCGGATACCTATTTCTTCGCCCGTGGCGACAGTCGCGACTCGCTGGTGCAACGCATGCAGGCGGCGCAACAGGAGATCCTGGCGACGGCCTGGGAGGCGCGGGAGCCCGGACTGCCGCTGGCCAACATGGAGGAGGCGCTGATCCTCGCCTCGATCGTGGAGAAGGAGACGGGGCAGGCGGATGAACGGCCTCAGGTGGCCAGCGTCTTCGTCAATCGCCTGCGCCGGGGAATGCCGCTGCAGTCGGATCCGACCGTGATCTATGGCGTGACGAAGGGGCAGGGCAGTCTGGGTCGGGGCATCAGGCAGAGCGAGCTGCGCGCTAGAAACGACTGGAATACCTATGTTATTCCTGATCTGCCGATAACACCGATCGCAAACCCCGGGCGCGCCGCGATCGAGGCGACGCTGAACCCGGACGAGACGCCCTACATCTATTTCGTCGCCGACGGGACTGGCGGCCACGCCTTTTCCGAGACCTTGGCCGAGCACAATGCCAATGTCCGGGTCTGGCGCCAGATCGAGGCCGAGCGGCGCGAGGCCGGCCAGAACTAGCTGTTGCAGAGACGACCGCGGCGGGCCGTACGGCGCGACGCAACACCCGGCCGTCGACGTTGACGGGGCGAACGGTCGATGGCACCTCTCTCAGCACGCTAGCAGATCTCTCCTAAGGGGATCGGATGACGGGGCGGGTCCGGAAGGGCCGGCCCCGTTTGCGTATCCAGCGTCGCTCGAACGATCGGGCGCGCCGGTTCCGGGCAGCCGGAACGCGGCTGTCCACACCTGACAACAACAACAACGGGTGATGGCGATGACCACGAGACAGCGGGGCCCCGTGGGGGCGGGAAAGAGCAACACCAACATGCCGGGCGTGGGGGCGCCCGGGCGCGGACGGACACGAGGCAACCTGGCGACGCGCAAGGGGGCCGACCGGGCATTGCGGGCGGCGGAGACGCTGTTCGGCACGCTGGTCGGGGATCTCGAGCGTGAGATGAAGCGACTGAGCCCCGCGGCAGACGCGGGCGATGGCAGTTGCGCCAGGGAGCTGCAGGCGTTGTCGAAGCAGACGCAGAAGGCGCTGCAGACGGTGCTGGACATGGAGCTCGCGGTGCTGAAGGAGCGCCGCGCAATCGACGAGGCCGCCGGCGGTGGCGGCGGGCTGGACCTGGGAGCGGCGCGTGACG
>JBCCSW010000187.1:0-8220 GCA_039199465.1 Pseudomonadota bacterium | reverse complement strand
CCGATGGGCGCGACGCCGGTTTCCTCGGCCAGTTCGCGAAGCGCCGCCATGGCGAGCGCGCTGCCAAGCGCGTGGTCCGTGGTCGCTGCATCGCGCTCGCGCGGCTGGCGGCCAAGGTGCTCGGCCAGCGCCGCGGGCGGGGGGAACAGGCCGGCCGCGACGTGATCGGCCGGGTCCAGCGCACCGCCGGGGAACACCATCTTGTCCGCCATGAACGCCGCCTTTTCCGGACGCCTGCCCATCAGCACGCGGGCGCCGGCGGCGCCGGGGCCGAGGGATCTCAGCACAATGACGCTAGCGGCGTCCCGGATCGGTCGCTCGGACGACGGCGGCGACTGAGGCTCCGGCGGCGACCCGGGAGACTGGGGCGCCGTGGGCGAAGGCGTGCTCATGCTTCGCTGTCGAAGCCGTGCATGCGCCAGGCCCCTGCATGCCGACGACCGCGCCCTTGATCCGCGGCAGCAGCCACAGGCAGAGGCCGATCACGATCGGCGGCCAGAGAAGCGCATGAACCCAGAGCGCCGGCGCCGCCGCGTTCTCGACGGCCAGCAGCAGCACGACCAGCACATGGCCCACGATCACCATGGTGCCCCAGGCCGGCAGGTCGTCGGCGCGGTGATGGTGCAGCGCGGTCGAGCAGTGTGGGCAGTGCGGCGCAATCTCGAGATAGCGCTCGAACAACTGACCCTCGCCGCATTTCGGGCAGCGGCCGGACCAGCCAAGCCGCATGGCCGGCCACAAGGCGCGGTCAGAGCCCCGTTCATGATCGCCGTGGTAGCCGTGCTTGATGGGCATTGTCGTCTCCCTCCCGCGTCGCGCTTACGACATCCTGTCCGGGACAGGAAGCCGCGACGGAATCCATCTGTGCCGACGTGATAGTGTGCAGGGAACGGCACGCAGCGTCGCTGCATGTCCAGGATGGACCATGCCATGGCGCGTCGGAACGGAGGGCCTCATGACCCTGTCGATCGCTTCGCAGGACACTGCGCGGGCGCCGCATGCGGCTGAAACGCGCGCATCCGAGGCTGCCGGGGCCGGCCGAGGCGGACGTGCCGAGGACACAGGCGCCGGTCTGCTCAGGCGCGCATCGGGTCTGGCCGTTGTCGAGGGTGGTCGGCGAGCGCAATCCGGGGCAGGCTCCGCCGCGATGACCGAACAGCGTGCGCGCAGCACACCGCCTGCCGATGCGGCAGCGCTGGTCGAGGAGGGGGCGCTGATCGCGCGCTTTGCCGCCGGTGATGCGCGCGCGGCCGAGGCGCTGACGACTGCGCTCCTGCCCGGCGCCTTCCGTCAAGCCTGGCGTCTGCTCGGCGACCAGAACGAGGCGGAGGACGTGGCGCAGGAAGCGATGATGCGCTTCTGGCGGCAGGCGCAGGACTGGCGCCAAGGCGAAGCGCGTGCGTCGACATGGCTCTATCGCGTGACGCGCAATCTGTGCATCGACCGTTTGCGCCGGCGCCGCGTCATGGCAGATATAGATGACGTGCCTGAGCCGGCGGATCCGGTGCCTGCCGTTTTGGAGCGGCTGCAGGCGGCCGAGGAAAGCAGAGCGCTTGCGCGTGCGATTGCGGAGCTTCCGGCGCGCCAGCGCGATGCGCTGGTCATGCGGCATTTCGAAGGGTGTTCGAACCCCGTGATCGCCGAGCGGTTGGATTGCTCGGTCGAGGCGGTGGAAAGCCTGCTCGCAAGGGCGAGGCGGCAGCTGGCGGCGCGGGTGTGCCGCGAGGAGGACGAGGAAAAATGACGGAAGGGCGCAAGAACGCAGGCGACCGGCTCGGCAAGGCCGATGCCGCGCTGGATGCGGCGCTCGATCGGCTGTCGGCGGCGGAGGCGATGATGCTGCCGCCGATGCCCGCGGCGCTGGCGGAAAGGGTGCTGGCCGATGCGCGGCGTGCCACGGGCATAACGCCGGTGGCGGGTGTCGGTTTGGCCGAGGAGAGGGCGCCGGCCGCGGATGCCGAGCGTCGGGCACGCAGCATCGATCGGCGTGCGGCGCGAACGGTCGACCCCGGGACGATGCGCGGCGGCGAGGAGCGTCGCGATGCCGGTCGCCGTGACGGCGGTCGGCGCCGGTCTGCGGCTCGGGTCACGCCGGGCAAGTCGATGATGGCGGCGCTGGCGGCAAGTCTCGCCATGGGTGTTTTCATGGGGGCAAGCGGCCTCGCGCCGCCGCCACCGATGCCGATGGGCCCCAGGGGTGGTACGGAGGTCACGGCGGCGCTGGAAAATGACGCAGCGCTGATCGTAGCGGATGCCGCTCTGTTTGCGGATGATGCACCCTTCTGATCACTGCGAAAGGCACCACCGCTAGGAGGCACCGGCAGAAGCCATGAGTGCAACCGGGGATACCGTGCCGTCGATCGGACCGGACCGCAGCCGCGTCTGGCGTGTGATCTTGATTGCGTCGCTGTCGCTCAACCTCCTGTTCGTCGGCCTCTGGGCCGGTCACGCCATGCGCGACGAGCCCGAGGCGCGTCCCGGCAGCGATACGCGCTTCCAGGCGCGCGTGCTTGGCCTCATCCCCGAGAGCAAGCACGGCGACTGGGAGATGGTCTATGCCGAGGGCAACGAGGACCGCGACGCACTTCGCACCGAGATTAGGGGCCGGCACCAGGAGATGATCCGCATCCTGCGTGCCGCGCCTTTCGAGCTGGAGCGCTTCGAGCAGGCCCTGTCAGACCGTCGCCGGCTGTCGAACGATCTGCGCCAGGCCCGCCACGGCGCGCTGATCGAGCTGGTCGGCACCATGTCGCCCGAGGAACGCGTCGAGATGGCGACCCGTTTCGAACGCGGTTCAGGCCGCTAACCAAGCAGGCGGGGCGGTGCCGTCAGCGGTCCCGTAGCGACCACCTGGCGGGGACGGCTGGTCAGTCCAGATCGCGACACGAGCCTGACCGACACGTGCCGTATCGCGAACGCCTAGACGTCCTAACGACCAGGAGTGCATGATCACGAAGGCTCCGTGAGCCCACAGGCCGCCGCCGACGTTGAGGGCGGCCGCTACGCGACTGCAGTCGGGGCAACCTCAACGTTGATTGGCATATGCCCGGTGATGTGCCGGGAATGCGACGTCGTGCGTCCAGCGTGGCGGCCGCGCTCTACTAAGCGGCGGAGCCTGCAATCTCGCCCGCGGGCTCGGTCAGCAAGGTCAGCGCATTGGCCAGCCGGCGCGTATCGACCGGCTTGCAGAAAAACATGTCCGCCCCGGCATTCAACGCGGCCAAGCCGTCCTCGGTCCGGGCAAAGGCCGAGACCGCGATGATCGGCATCCGCCGCGTCGTGATTCCCGAGCGGAGGCGGCGAATGACCTCCAGCCCCGGACAGGCCGGCAGCCCGAGATCGACCACGGCCAGCGCCGGGCGATGTTCGATCGACAGGCGCAGCGCCTCCGAGCCGCTGTGATCGGCGATCACCTCGAACCCTGCAAGGCTCAAAACCTCGCTGAAAAGGAGGCGGTTAAGCGCATTGTCTTCAACCAGTAGAGCCGTCATCGGCATCGCGATCTTCCCGTATCCCACCGACCGCTGCGCACTCTTCTCCAGCAACGATATGCTGATGGTGCCTTGTGCGTCGTCCTGCCTGCTCCCTCGGGATCGAGGCGTTGCAGATCACTATGGGACGACGTTCCACCGAGTTCGTTAAAAAATGCTAAAGCGCAGTCCCCAACTGTGACAGGCGTCACTGAACGGCCATGGGATCGGGAGCGTCAGCACCCTGTTGCCAAGGGGTGAAGTGCCGCCTTACGCGATAGCCGATCAACCGAACGAAAGCGGGGACAGGGTGACCGAAAGTGAGGCGGAGGACGTCGCGATCGCGGCGCTCGGTTTCCTGGCCAACGACCCGGAGCGGATCGGCGCCTTTCTGGCTGCCGCAGGCGCCGCGCCGGGCGATCTTCGCGCGCGTGCCGGCGATCCCGCCTTCCTAGGTTTCGTCCTCGATCACCTCCTCTGCGGCGATGACAGCGTCATGGCGTTCGCGGCGGTCGCCGGCATTCGTCCCGAGCAGGTGGCGGCCGCGCGGGCTGCCTTGCCAGGCGGCGATGCGCCGGACTGGACCTGATGGCGCGTCGCAACGACAGCGGTGTGCCGCCCGAGACGATGGCGGAGATCGATGCGGCCGCCCTGCGGCCCGGCGTGCCGCTGGTCGCGGTCGATGCCGATGAGGTGCTGCTGGAGTTCGCCGCCCATCTGGCGCGCTGGCTCACCACCGTCGGCTATGAGCTCCGGCTGACGCGCTACGAGCTGGAGGGCGCGATCTTTCCCGTCGGCGAGGAAACGCCGCTTGCCTTCCAGGGTGCGCTGAGCCTGATCGATGCCTTCTTCGAGGACGAGACGCTGCACCAGCAACCGCTCGACGGTGCGGTCGCGACCATCGAGCGGTTGCGGCGCGAGGCGCAGGTCGTGGTGCTGACCAACATCCCCCGGCCGTCGCGCGACAACAGGGCACGCAACCTCGCCGGCCATGGGCTCGACGTGCCGGTCATCGCCAATGTCGGCGGCAAGGGACGTGCGCTCGCGATGATGGCCGAGCGGGTGGCCGCGCCGACCGTGTTCATCGACGACAGCCCGCATCAGCTCCTCTCGGCCGCGCGTCATGCCCCGCAGATCGGCCGGATGCACTTCCGCGGCTCGCCGTTTATCCGCGACGTGCTGCCCGCGGTCGCGGGCGAGCATGACGATGTCGGGGATTGGCGCGCCGGCGAGACGCTGATCCGCCGTCGCCTCGGTCTCTGATGGCAAGCGAATCACTGCGCCGCGCTCGTGATCCGGAAAAACGCTTAGACAAGACTGTGCGTCCGCCCTCTGCCGTGCGACATCATCTGGTATGAAGCTGCCGCCTCAATTCCTCGACGATCTGCGCTCGCGCCTGTCGCTTTCCGACGTGGTCGGGCGCAAGGTCACATGGGATCGGCGCAAGTCGCAGCCCGGAAAAGGGGACTTCTGGGCGCCCTGTCCGTTCCATCAGGAGAAGACCGCCTCGTTCCACGCCGATGACCGCAAGGGCTTCTACCACTGCTTCGGCTGCGGCGCCTCGGGCGACTTGTTCAAGTTCGTGATGGAGACCGAAAACATCGGCTTCAGCGAGGCCGTGGAGCGTTTGGCAAGCGAAGCCGGCGTCGCGATGCCGGAGCGTCAAAGCGACCCAGTCGCGCGTGCGGCGGAGGACAGGCGCAAGGCCCTGTTCGACGTGATGGAGGAGGCGGTGCGGGTCTACCGGCGCCTGCTGGCCTCGAACGCAGGGCAGGTGGCGCGGGACTACATCGCCCGCCGCGGGCTCGCGCCCGAGATCGTGTCGCGCTTCGAGCTTGGCTTCGCGCCCGAGGGCGGCGTCCTGGCGCGTCATGTGGCCGAGAAGGGTCAGTTGGAGGCGGCCGTCGAGGCCGGTCTTGTCCTGCTGCCCGACGAGGATGGCGGGCGGGCGCGGGATCGGGCGCCGTTCGACCGCTTCCGAAACCGCCTGATGTTCCCGATCCGCGATGCGCGGGGGCGGTGCATCGCCTTCGGTGGTCGCGCGCTCAGCGACGGGCAGCAGGCGAAGTATCTGAACAGCCCCGAGACGCCGCTCTTCTCGAAGGGCCGCAACCTCTACCATGCGGGTCCGGCCCGGGCGGCCGCGGCGAAGGCCGGCACCGTGATCGTGGCCGAGGGCTACATGGACGTCATCGCCCTGGCGGGCGCGGGCTTCGATCATGCCGTGGCCCCGCTCGGCACGGCGATGACGGCCGATCAGTTGACCCTGCTCTGGCGTATGGCGGGCGAGCCGGTGATCGCGCTCGACGGCGATGTCGCCGGCCTGCGCGCAGCGCACAAGGCGGTGGATCTGGCGCTGCCGATGCTGGCGCCGGGCCGCTCGCTCGGCTTCTGTCTGATGCCGGAAGGCAAGGACCCCGACGATGTGATCGGTGAGGGCGGGCCGCCAGCGATGCAGACGCTGCTGGACCGCGCGGTGCCGCTGATCGAGATGCTGTGGCGGCGCGAGCTCGCGGCTGGTCCGCTGGATACGCCCGAGCGCCGCGCGGATTTCGATCGACGCCTGCGTGTCTGCCTGGAGAGGATCGAGGATCGCAGCGTGCGCGATCACTACCGCGCCGATCTGGCGGAACGTCGCCGCGCGTTGTTTCGCCCGGCGCCTCAACCCGGGCCCATGCCGGTCCCCACGGCCCGGCAGAGCATGCCGTCGCGCGCTGGTAAGGGAACGCGCTTCGGCGCGCGCGGCGCCATCTCGGGGCCTGCGCCGCAGACGCGCGCCTCCAGCATCGCGGTGGCGCCGCCTGATCCGATGCGGGCACGCGAGGCGACGATCCTGCTGATCGCCTGGCATTACCCGCCGGCAGTCGCCGAGATGGCCGGGGATCTCGAGGAGCTTCTGCTGCATGGCGCGGACCTCGAAGCGGCGCGGGGCGCCGTGCTCTCGCGTCCAGATGGCGCCACGGGCAACGCGCCGCCCGCAGCGCTTGCAGCCATACCGCAGGCGCGATGCCACCCGCTGGTTGCTGCGGCGCTCGCCGGCCGACCGGCTGCGCCTGACGACGCTGTCGCGGAACTGCACGACCTGATGGCGCGTCATGCCCTCGCGCTCGCCAGGCAGGCGGCGCTGGGCGAAAGCGCGGCGGAGATCGCGGCCGAGCAGGTCGATCTCGGCAGGCTTGATCTGGACGACGCGCTGACGCTCACCGAGGGCGAGCAAACCGCGCTCATGGCCGCCTGTGGGGGCATGCACGAGCGATTGAGCACGCCTGTGATCGCCGCGACCGAGGCCTATGCGGTCGAGCAGGACGACGCCGCGCAACCCGAGGAGGCCGTTGCGGCCTGGGAACGGCTGCTAGACGAAATCGGGATGCCACGAAAAAAGCTATGAGCAAGCCTTTCACAAGGCGGCAACCCGGCCTAGATCAAGCCGTTGATGATTGCAGGATGCGACCGGTCGGCGCCGCGCCGACGATGGTGCGCCGGACCAAAGTTGCCGAGACAACAGCGCAGAGCGGCGGGTCAACGAGCGCGTTGAGACCACCGACGACTGACACGAGGACTGCATGGCGCCCAAGGACGAAGATCAGTCAGAGCAGAACGAAGGCGACGGCACCCTGCTCGACATGAGCCAGGCCGACGTCAAGAAGATGATTGCCAAGGCAAAGTCCAAGGGCTTCATCACCTATGACGAGCTGAACCGCGTTCTGCCTTCCGATCAGTTCTCGTCGGAGCAGATCGAAGACGTCATGTCGATGCTCTCGGAGATGGGCGTCAACGTCGTCGAGGATGACGACGAGGGCGACGAGCAGCCCGACGATGAGGCCAAGAAGAAGCCCGAGACGCGCGAGGTCGCGACCGCGCCGCAGTCATCCTCGACCGAGGTCGATCGCACCGACGATCCGGTGCGGATGTACCTGAGCGAGATGGGCACGGTCGAACTGCTCAGCCGCGAGGGCGAGATCGCGATCGCCAAGCGGATCGAGGCCGGCCGCGCCACGATGATCGGCGGCCTCTGCGAAAGCCCGCTGACCTTCCAGGCGATCACCGTCTGGCGCGAGGAGCTGCTGGACGAGAAGATCCTGCTGCGGGACGTCATCGATCTCGAGACGACCTTCGGCCGCTCGACGGGCGAGGACGAGATGGTCGATCCGTCCGCCGAGGCGCCCGATGCGCCGAGCGCGGTGGTCGAGCCACAGCCTGACGCCGAGCCCCAACCGCAGCCGGCCGCCGCACCTGAAGCGCCCGCTGCCGCAGAGGCGCCGCGGATGCGGCGACGCGAGCGTGGCGGCGAGGAAGAGGCGTCCGAGGGCGAGGAAGGTGGCGAGGATCAGGCTGCCGAGGCCGAGGAGGACGACGACAGTCAGGCCAATGTCTCGCTTGCCGCGATGGAAGCCACCCTCAAGCCGCGCGTTCTCGAACTGCTCGACCGCATCGCGGAGGACTTCACCCATCTGCGCGCGCTGCAGTCCGAACGCATCGAGGCGGCGCTTGGCGAGGGCAAGGCCTTCACCGTCGCAAAGGAGCGTGAGTACCAGCGCGTGCGCCGCGAGATGGTCGAGCACGTGAACTCGCTGCACCTGCATGCCAACCGCATCGAGACCCTGATCGACCAGCTCTACGGCATCAATCGCCGGCTGATCACGCTGGAGGGTCAGCTCGTCAAGATCGCCGACACCCACAAGGTGAACCGCAGGCAGTTCATCGAGGCCTATCGCGGCGCCGAGCTGGACCCGACCTGGGTCGACCGCAT
>JBCCSW010000186.1:0-8298 GCA_039199465.1 Pseudomonadota bacterium | reverse complement strand
CCTACGGTCGCCAGCGACTGGTCCAGACCGTGTCTTCGCTCGAATCATACCCGAAAAAGCGCTCACGCACGCCATCCTCGCCGTCGTAATAGTCATCTTCGTTGGCCCGCTCGATGCTGAGGCCCAGATGGTCGACCGTCAGCAGGCCGACAGAGGCAAGGACGCTGTAGACGGCGACCGTCTCGTCCCGCCGGTTATCGACCAGATCGCTCTCGGCCGCCAGCACGTCTTCCTCGGCATCCAGAACGTCCAGCGTGGTCCGGGCGCCGACCTTCGCCTCCTCCTGCACGCCGTCGAAGGCCAGACGGGCCGCCTCGACCTCGAGGATGCCCGCTTCGATCGAGGCGCGGGCGACCTCCAGATCGGCATAGGCGTCGCCCACGCTCTCGATCGCGATGCGCTCGGCCGAGGTGACGCCGGCCACCGTGCTTTCGACATTCGCCTGCTGTTCGCGAACCTCGGAATAGCGCGAGCCGCCGGCGTAGAACGGCAGCGTGACGGTGACGCCGATCGAGCCGGTCTCGCTGTCCTGCACCGCGGTCAGCGTGGTGTTGTTCAGGCTGTCATTGCGCGAGGCCGAGGCCTGCAGATCGATCTGCGGCAACAGCGCCCCGATGGCCGAGCGCACGCGAAAACCCGCCGCCTTGCGATCCAAGCGGGCCGCCTGCAGCTCGGGATCGCGGGTCAGCGCGATGGCCACCGCCTCGGCCCGTGTCGCCGGGATCTCGGGCAGCGGCGGCACCCGCGCCAGATCGCCGGGCATCACGCCCACGACCCGGCGATAGGTCTCGCGCGAGCGCGCCAGCGCACCACGCGACGCCGCGAGGTTCGAGCGCGAGGCGGCGAGCGAGGCGCGCGCCTGTTCGACATCGGTACGCGTCACCTCACCGACCTCGAAGCGCTCGCGCGCCGCGCGCAGCTGTTCGGAGAGCACGCTGACGTTCTTGATGCCGAGCTCGACGAAGGCCAGGTCGCGCAGCACATCGGCATGCGCTGTCAGGGCCGAGAGCAGGACATCCTGTTCGACCGAGCGCAGATCCGCCTCGGCCGCCGTCGTCTCGATCTCTTCGGCCCGCGTGTCGTTGGCCACCTGGCCGCCGTTGTAGAGCGACTGGGTCAAGGTGATCGAGAGCGTCGACGGCAACGTCACGTCGTTGAAGTTGTCGAAGGTCGCATTCAGCTGCGCCGTACCGGTGATGGTCGGGCGATTGCCTGCCCTCGCCTGCGCCGCCTGTTCGCCCGACGCACGGATCGCCGAGCGCGCGGCCGAGATGTCGGGGCTGTTGCGATACGCCGTGACCAGCGTATCGGCGAGGGTTTGCGCCGTGGCGAAACCCGGCGGCAGAGCAAGGGCGAGAGCGGCGGCCAGCGGCACGCCCCTCAGGGCCGGCATCGCGACGATGTGCCGACGGCGGAGCAGGGATGATCGCGTCACGTCTCAGTCCTCTTCATCGCGTCGGTGCCGACGCAGGTGTTCGGAAGCACGGGATCAGAATTCAAAAACGCGGTCCTTCGCGAAGCCGTCGAGAAGCGGCGCATCGACATCGAAGGCGCGCCGGTCGGACAGGGCGTCGCCCGCACGCGTCAGGACGCGGCAGCGGCCGAGCGGGCCGTCGCGGAACACCGCAACAAGGCGCCCGCCGTCCTTGAGCTGATCGGTGAGTGCGGGCGCCACCCGTTCGACCGCCCCGTTCAGGAAGATCACGTCATAGGGGCCGTGGTCGGGGTCGCCGTCGGCGGGCGCACCGGGCGAGACGGCGGCGTTCATCACCTCCAGCTCGTCCAGGCGGGCCTGCGCCACGCTGCGCAGGCTGTCCGACGCCTCGATCGCCACGACGGCCTCAGCCATGCGGGCGATGACGGCGGTCGAGTAGCCCGTGCCCGGCGCCAGATCCAGCACCAGATCACCAGGGTCGATGCGCGCCGCCTCCAGCATCTTGGCGATGGTGCGCGGGGCCAGCAGCGCGCGACCCTCGCCCAGCGGGACGTCGACCTCGGCATAGGCCATGTCGCGCATCGCGCCCGAGACGAAGCGCTCGCGCGGCACGGCGAGCATCGCCTCGATGATCGCATAGCGCGTCACATCCGAGGGGCGAACCTGCGTATCGACCATGGCGCGCCGGGCGCTTTCGAAGTCGGTCATCTCGCCTGACTTTCCAACTGCTCATCGAGCCCTGCCACAGCGGCTGGCGCGCCGCAACGCGCAAGCGTTGGCCGACCACCTGCAGCGCCGCGGCCGTTGCCGCCGCACCACCACTTAGGGGGGATTTCACAGCGGAAAGCTAATCGATGCGGGTCTTTCACCGCGGTTCTTAAAGAGGCACCCAAAGCCCATCGCGATCCTCGGGGGCCACCGACGCTCTTCGATCTGCGGCCGCGGGAGCCGCTTCCTGCAGCCGGCTTGGGTGCGGGGTTACTCGGCCGCCACGGACCGATCGGTGCCCCTTTCGGGCACCTCGCCATAGTGCTTCTCGCGCGACATCTTGCCGATGCCAGGGTTGAAGCTGTTGGTCGGATCAAGCGCCCGGTAGTGATCGCAAAGCGCCGGCTTCGCCTTGTAGAGGTGACCGACATTATGCTCTGCCGGGTACTCCGCACCGCGCTCGGTGAGCAACGCCAGCATCTTCTGTTTGATGGCCTTTGGGTCCGCGCCCTTGCGCACGACGTAGTCCTGATGGAACACGTGGCAGAAGAAATGGCCGTAGTAGAGCTTGGCGACGAGATCCTTCTCGATCTCTTCCGGCAGGGTCTCGAGCCAGTTTTCGTCGTTTCGCGCCAGTGCAATGTCGAGCGCGATGACGTCCTCGACCTCTGCCGCATGGACCGCGTGGTAACGCACGGCCGCGCCAGCAGCCGCAAAGCGATGCAGCATCGCCTTCTTGCCCTCGGCCTCCGTGCACGCAAACCAGGCATCCTGGCCCAGCGCCTCGTTCAGGATCGCCTCGGTTGCCTCGGCTGCCCCTGTGCCAACCTTCAGGATCAGGTGGTGCTCGAAGCGAGCGCGCCAATCGAGCATCCTTTTCGGCAGCGGCTCCGGGATCAGGCGGCTCACCACCTGCATCACGTGATCGACCAGATTGCGTGGCAGGAAGGAAAGCTTGTTCAGCCGCGCATCCATCGCGCCCTTGATGGCAAAGAAGAAGGGCAGACGATCCGTTCCGAACCAGTGGATCATCATCAGGATGTCTTTGCCGTACTTGCGGGCGACATCGAAGAGCGTGCGGTGCACGTATTCGCCGCAGATCGGCAGGTCGTCGCTGTCGGTCAGGATGCGGCGGCGCAGCATCGCAAGATCCGCCGGGTCGTTGGTGCCGAGGTAATAGACGCGCTCCCCGCCGGTGGCCGGATAAGTGTCGAGCCGCACCGCGAAGACCGCCAGCTTGCCGGCTGAGCCAGACACTTCGAACAGCCGGTCGGGATCGGCGTTGTAGCGCGAGGGTGTCGACGCCGTGACATCGCGAACCTTGTCGGCGTATCCATCATCCGAGGCGCGGCCGACGCCGTCGATCACATCCGCCTCGGTAAACTGACTGTTTTCGAGCCTGCCCAGGATCTCCTCCGGCGTGTCGCCGAGCGCAATCCCAAGGTGATTGATCAGCCTAAGCACGCCGTCACTGCCAATCTGAGCGTAAAGCGCCAGCTCGGTGTAGGCCGGCCCGCGCTGCGTCAGGGCGCCCCCGGAGTTATTGCACACCCCCCCAACGATCGACGCGCCGATGCTCGACGAGCCGATGACCGAGTGTGGCTCCCTGCCCAGTGGCTTCAGCATCCTTTCCAGTCGGTACAGTGTCCCACCCGGAAGGCTGACGATCTGGCGCCCATTTCGAAGGATGTGGATCGCATCCAGACGCAGCGTGTTGATGACAACGAGATCGCGATCATAGCCGCCACTTGGTGTTGATCCTTCGGTGAGCCCTGTATTCGCCGATTGCATCACGATGATCGTATCGGCGGCGACGCAGGCCTGCAGGACGCGCCACATCTCGACCAGGCTGCCGGGAATGGCGACCGCGATGGCCTCGCCTTCGCCCGACCGCCAGCCCTTGCGAAAGCGCTCGGTTTCTTCCGGCGCGGTCAGCAGGTGACGCTTGCCGACGATCTCGCGCAGCGTGTCGATCAGGGTCTCAGACATCGTCGCGTATCCTCCCAGTGCCGGCGCGGGTCGCGTGGAGCCGCGGTAGTCTGGCCGCCAGTGACGGCTGATGGGCCATGGCCCGAGGGCGGGTCGGCGCCGGCTTGTTTGGCTGGCCCTGTCGATGGACCGTCGCCGCTGCCGCCATGCTCCACACCGACTATAGTCACGGACGCGAGACGAAATCACCCCGTGCCAACGTCGCCACTCCGGGCGCCTGCCGTCTGGTGGCCATCGCGCAGGCGCCGCCATGGCAAGGAGAGTGGCCGGGGAGGAGCGCTTGACGGTTTGGCGGAGGGCTTCTATCGCTCGCCCGCGTTGGCGACGTGGCGGAGTGGTTACGCAGCGGACTGCAAATCCGTGTACGCCGGTTCGATTCCGGCCGTCGCCTCCAGCCAAACCTCACGCCTATGCCGCGCCGCCCGTCGGAAAAGGCGGCTCCCGGAAACTCGCCGTTAAGCGCGGTCTGCAACCTGTTCACGGGCGGGTCGGTCGGTGCCGGATGCAGCGCATGGGGGCGAAGGTGGACGCAGAGCTTTTCTTCCGCCGACACGTACTCATCCATTGCCATATCGAGAAGACCGCCGGCTCCAGCCTCGTCCATGCCTTCCGCCGCTGGTTCGGCGTCCATGTCCTGGACTTGCGTCGCCGCGGCAGCCGTCGCCCGCGCGAGCTGAAGCCCGGTCAGCGCGCCTCGGTCTGGATGCTGAGCGGTCACTTCGCCGCCCATGCCCATGACGAGGCTTTTGCCAGGCGCTGCCGGCATATCGCCTGCGTGCGCGAACCGGCGGCGCGCTTCCAGTCCTATGTGCGCTATGTTCAACGCGGCCCGGGCCACCCGGCCTTTGCGCATTTCAACGGCCTCACCATGCCCGAGGCGGCGCACTGGGCGGTCCAGAAAGGGCACCATGCGGCCACCAACCCGATGTCGCGCCTGTTGGAGCAGCGGCCGACGGCGCTGATGGTCCCGCAGCAGCGGCTGCACGACATGCTCGCCCATCTGGCACCCGCATTCGGCCGGCAGCCCCTCGCGCCGGTGCGCAACGTCAACCCGGGCAACGGCAGCCTGGATGAGGAAGCAGCCGCCATCATCCGCGCCGCCAATGCCACCGATGCCGCCCTGTTCGAGCAGGCAGAGGACCGGTTCGAGGACTGGTTGGCCCTGCCGCAGACCCTCGATGCCCTGCTGAACGCCGCGGCGGCACGCACCGTGCCTAGGCAACGCCCCCGCTCGCCAGCCGCCATCGCCCGCGAACCGGTCGCAGGCGCGTGATCCGGGCACATGGCCGTTGGAGATGACTCCGGAACATGATCCGGGGTCATGATCCGGGGTCATGATCCGGGGAGCAGTCTCTCTCGGTGATGGCTTGATGAGCGTGATGGGCCGTGCGCTCCAGGACCCTGCGCCTGGCCCCTAGTCTGCGCCTGACCGCTTCTGAAGCGGTCCCTTCCCGACCACTCTCCGCGCCTTGCTCGTCGCCTGCCAGCTGCCGCGCGCCCCGATCTGAGGCGGGCGACAAATCCGCACAATTGCCGTCGGCGCAACTGTCGCCGGGTCAGCCGGCCGGCATGGGCAACAATGCTGCGCAGCCGCCTGTCATCTATGCGATTTTGCATCGGGATTGGCGCCGATCCGGGGTTGGCCTCGGGGGACGCCACATGTTTAGGTTTGTATCGAGAACAATAACCCCAAGGTGGAGTATCACATGTCCGACCACATGATGACGGGCCGCAGCCTGCATCCCATGGCCACCACGACCGCAGAGAGCTTCCGTGCCGGCAGGATGTCGCGCCGCGAATACATGGCCACGATGATGGGCCTCGGCGTTACGGCGGCCGGCGCCTACGCGCTCGGCGGCATCGCGCGGCCGGCCTTCGCGGATGCACAAGGCACGCCGGTGCAGGGCGGCACCTTAAACGTCGGCATGCTGATCAAGGCCTTCAAGGATCCCCGCGCCTTCGACTGGTCCGAACTCGGCAACGTCGCCCGCCAGGTCTGCGAGCACGCGGTGCGCTGGACCGCCAACTACGAGTTCGAGGGCCGCCTGTTGGAGAGCTGGGAGATCTCGGACGACGCGACCGAGTACACCCTCAATTGCCGCCGCGGCGTCACCTGGTCGAACGGCGACGAATTCACCTCGGAGGATCTGGCCCACAACATCACGCGCTGGTGCGATGCCGGCGCCGAGGGCAACTCGATGGCCGCGCGCATGGGCGGTCTCGTCGATCCCGACACCAAGCAGCTCCGCGAAGGCGCGATGGAGATCGTCGACAGCCACACCGTGAAGCTGAAGCTGCCGGCGGCGGACATCTCGCTGATCGCCGGCATGGCGGACTATCCGGCCCTGATCGTGCATCGCTCGTATGAGGGATCGAGCGACCCGTTCGAGGCGCTCGGCATCTCGACCGGTCCCTTCGAGCTGGTCGAGTACGAGGCCAATGTCCGCGCCGTCGTCCGCCGCAAGGCCGACCACGAGTGGTGGGACGAGGGCGGCTATCTGGACGAGATCGTCTGGACGGATCTTGGCACCGATCCGACGGCCGAGATCGCGGCCTTCGAGAGCGAGGAGATCGACACCTCCTACGAGATCAAGGCCGACAGCCTGGACCAGATGCGCGGCATCGGTCTGCCGATCTCGGAGATTTCGACCGGCGCCACGATCTGCATCCGGCCCAACCAGGACAACGCGCCCTATGACGACGTGCGCGTGCGCCAGGCGATCGCGAAGGCGGTCGACAACCAGATCGTGCTGCAGCTCGGCTACAACAACGCGGGCACCGTGGCGGAGAACCATCATGTCGGCCCGATGCACATCGAATACGCCGATATCGGCGCGCCCGAGCGCGATGTGGAAGGTGCCCTCGCCCTGCTCGAGGAGGCCGGCCACCGGGATACCGAGTTCGAGCTGATCTCGATCGACGATGACTGGCGGCGCAACACGACCGACGCGGTCGCGGCCCAGCTGCGCGATGCCGGCATCAACGTGAAGCGCACGGTGATCCCGGGCTCGACCTTCTGGAACGACTGGGCGAAGTACCCGTTCAGCTCAACCAACTGGAACCCGCGTCCGCTCGGCGTGCAGGTGCTCAACCTCGCCTATCGCTCGGGCGTGCCGTGGAACGAGAGCGCCTTCGCGAACGAGGAGTTCGACACGCTGCTTGACCAGGCACTGGCCACGCCCGACCCGGATGCGCGGCGCGAGATCATGGCCAAGATCGAGCAGATCATGATCGACGAAGGGGTGATCATTCAGCCGTATTGGCGCTCGGTCTACCGGGCGAACGCCGAGTACGTGAAGAACAACCCCGCCCACCAGGCCTTCGAGCAGCACTACGACAAGGTCTGGGTCGAGAGCTGAGGCGCCGACCTGCGCGCCCGGCCGAACGGTCGGGCGCGTGAGGCTCCCTGTCTCACATCGCGTGCGTCTCGACGACCTGCCAGCAAGCATGTCGGGCGCCGCGCCGGGCAGCGGGGCGGGCGCGACATCCGAGAGCCTGCCGCCAGGGGACAAGGGCATGGACGTCATCGGCGAGATCCTCTCCAGACCCGTGCAGCTTTGGGAGTTTCTGGTGGGCCTGATGCTCGTAGCACTCGGCAGATGGCGGCCGAACGACCGGGCACGCCAACGCTTGGCACAACGCGTCGACGCGCTCGAGAAGCGGATCGGCCGCCACCCTGATTGAGAGGTAGCAAAATGGCTTTGTTCGTCCTGCGCCGCATCGGCACCATGCTGGTCACGATGCTCGCGCTGACCTTCGTGGTGTTCTACCTCGTCAATCTGCCCGGCAATCTCGAGAAGATCGCCAAGACCGAGGGCAATATGCGGATGACCGACTCAGAGGTTGCCGCCTGGCTCGAGGAAAACGGTTATGGCGAGCCCTTCCTGGTGCGCTACGGCGAATGGATCGCGGGCACAGTCACCGGCGATATGGGCTACAGCCGCGTCTTCCGCAAACCGGTATCCGAAGTGGTCGGCGAGCGGCTCTACTACACCGGCATTCTGATGTTCTGGGTGATGATCGTGATGGTGCCAGGGGCGCTGATCATCGGCGTGCTCGCGGGCATGAAGGAAGGCTCAGCCCTAGACCGAAGTTTATCGGTGGCCTCCATCGGATCCACATCGGCGCCAGAATACGTCACCGGCATTATCTTCGTCGCAATCTTT
>JBCCSW010000185.1:0-8323 GCA_039199465.1 Pseudomonadota bacterium | reverse complement strand
TCAGGGTCACGGGGTCGTTCATCATGCCCCCGGTCTCGTCGACCATGGGGGTGTAGAAGCAGCGCCCCTCGGTCATCGGGCGCAGGTCGCGCGGCGTCAGCATCTGGACCAGGCGGCCGGCATCGGCGCCGCGTATCTCGACCTGCGCCCGATGACCGAGGGGCGCTGCTTCTACACCCCCATGGTCGACGAGACCGGGGGCATGATGAACGACCCCGTGACCCTGAAGCTGTCCGAGGATCGCTACTGGATCTCGATCGCCGACAGTGACCTGCTGTTCTGGATCAAGGGGATCGCCCGCGGCTTGTCGTTCCAGGTGGACGTCACCGAGCCCGAGGTCTCGCCGCTGGCAATACAGGGCCCGCTGGCCGAGGAACTGATGACCCGCGTGTTCGGCGATGCCGTCCAGCGCATCAGGTTCTTCCGCTATTCCTGGCTGGAGTTCGGCGGGAAGTACCTGGTCGTGGCGCGCTCGGGCTACTCCAAGCAGGGCGGGTTCGAGATCTATGTCGAGGGCGACCGCGCCTATGGCGAGCGGCTCTGGGATGCGCTGTTCGAGGCCGGTCGCGATCTCGAGGTGCGCCCGGGCTGCCCCAACCTGATCGAGCGGATCGAGGGCCGGCTGTTGAGCTACGGCACTGACATGACGCGCCGGAACACCCCGCATGAATGCGGTCTCGGCAAGTTCTGCGACACACGGATCGCCCTCGGCTGCATCGGGCGCGACGCGCTGCTGCGTGTGGCCGCCGACGGGCCGATCCGCCAGATCCGCAGCTTTGCCATCGATGGCCCGCCGCTCAGGCCCTGCACCAGCGACTGGTCGATCGTGAACGGCGAGAAGCGGATCGGTCGCATCACCTCCTCGGCCTGGTCGCCCGACTTTCAGACCAATGTCGCGATCGGCATGATCTATCTGACCCATTGGGACGAGGGCACCCGCGTCGAGGTCAAGACCGCCGAGGGTCGCCGCACCGCCACCGTCCACGTCGACAGTTTTATCTGACGCGGCTTTATCTGTCCCGGCGACTGCGCAGCGAGACCAGGGGCGATTGCGAGACTGTCCGTCGTGTATCGAGCGCCTGCGGCGCTGTGTTCCGGCCTGGATGTACTATCGTTCGCTCCCGCACCGACCGACCCTGGGGTCGATCGCTCCTGGAATGCGCGTGCCCGAACACTCGACGCATCGACCGAGCAGAGACCTTGCCCCGCTATGCTTCCGCCGCCTGAGGGAGCGTGCGGAAGGAGCCGATCGCCGTCTCCAGGGCAGCGGCGGCGCGATAGATCGTCTCCTCGCCCCAGCGCGGGCCGACGAGTTGGGCGCCCACGGGTCGGCCGTCGGGGGTGAGGCCGCAGGGCAGCGAGATCGCCGGGTGGCCCGTCGCGCAGGTCGGCGCCGTATTGGGCAGCATCGAGAAGGCGGCGGCGACCACCGCCTCGCGGCTCGCCCCCGGTGGCGGCAAGGGCTGGGCGGCCATCGGCGTGGTCGGCATCAGCAACAGATCATGCTCGGCAAGCGCCGCGTCGTACTCGGCGCTCAGGCGCCGGTTCAGGTTTTGCGCCCGGCCGTAAAAGCGCCCGCGATGGCGCGAGCTCATATAGTGGCCCATCAGGATGCCGAGCTTCAGCGTCTCGGACAGCTCGTCCGCCCGGTCGCGCCACCGGGCATGGGCGTCCAGCAGGCTCTCCAGAAAGACGCCCTTCATGTTCGTGCCATAGGCGTTCTGGCGCATCATCAACTCGGTCGCGCCTTCCAGGAAGATCGGCGTCCAGATCGCGGCGCCGACGGCGTGGAGCGGCATTGAAATCTCGGTGACATGGGCGCCGAGGCGGGAAAGGGTATCGCCCGCCGCGCGGACGCGGTCGTTCACGGCGCGCTCCGCGCCCGGCATCGCGAAGCTCTCGGTGACCATCGCGACGTTCAACCCCGCGACCCCATGGGCAAGGGACTGCACGTAGCGCCCGGGTTTCCGGTCCGCTGGCAGGCCCGCCTGGCGCGGGTCCAGCCCATCGGGGCCGGCGATCGCCTCCAGCATCAGCGCGTTGTCGGCGACGGTCCGGGTCATCGGACCCGCGTGGTCGACCGTCAGTTCGACGGCGAAGATGCCCGTGTACGGCACCAGCCCGTGTGTGGGTTTCAGGCCGACGATGCCGCAGAAACTGGCCGGGATGCGGATCGAGCCGCCCTGGTCGCCACCGGTGGCCATGTCGACGATGCCGGCCGCCACCAGCGCGGCCGAGCCTGAGGACGAGCCGCCCGCGTTGTGGCCCGCCACGGCGGGGTTCTCCACCGGGCCCGGCACGCTGGTATGGCTGCCCCCCGAGGCACAGTAGTACTCGCAGACCGCCTTGCCCCGGATCTCGGCGCCCGCATCGAGCAGGCGCGTCACGATGGTCGCGTCGATCTCGGGCACATAGCCGTCGAGGATCGAGGCGCCGTTCTGCATCGGCAGGCCCGCGACGCAGACATTGTCCTTGATCGCGACGGTCTTGCCGAGGAGCGGGCCACGCGTGGCGCCCTTGATCGTGCTGCGCACCGCCCAGGCACCATAGGGGTTGTCGTCGGGCTCGGGGCGGTGGCCGGGGGTGCGGGGATAGCGCACCTCGGGCAGCGGCTCGACCAGGGTATCGACGATGTCATAGCTGTCGAAGAGGCCCTGCATCAGGCCGAGGAAGCTCTCCGCGTCGGCCGGCGAGAGGGTGAGGCCGAGTTCCGCGCCTGCCTCGCGCACTTCGCCCGCCGTTGGGCGCCGGATGGTCATGGGTGCCTGATGGTCACGGGCGGCGGTCGCAAGTGGGCGGCGCGGGCTGTGGTGTCACAGGGATCACATCGCCGTCCAATCGCCCGCGCCCTCGAATGCGGCGGCGGCCTGATAGATCGTGCTCTCGCCATGGTGGCGGCCGACCAGCATCGCGCCAACCGGCAAGCCGTCGACCATCGCACAGGGGATGTTCATCGCCGGATGGCCGGTCACGTCGAAAGGCGCCGTGTTCTCCAGCGGCTCGAAGGCGCGCTGCAGGATCTCGGCCAGCGGCGCATCGGGCCCCGGGAGGGGCGTTGCCCGCATCGGCGTCGTCGGCATCAGCAACAAGTCATAGGCCCCCAGCATCTGGTCATAAGCCGCCCGCAGCCGTCGCGAGATGTTCTGCGCCTTGGCGTAATAGTGCCCGCGATGGTGGCGCTGGAAGTACTCGCCCGTGAACATAGTGATCTTCAGGCTGTCCGACAGCTCGTCGGCACGGGCGCGCCAGTTGGCATGGGCGTCAAGCAGCGAGGTGGTGTAGAGCCCCTCCCACCCGGTGCCCATCCCGTTGCCCTTCATCATCTGGTTGGTCGAGCCCTCGGCGGCGATCGGCAGCCAGACCGCCATGGCCTTGTTGTGCATGGGGATCGAGACCTCGTCGACGGTGGCGCCGAGGCTGCGAAACGTCTCCCCCGCCCGCATCACCGCGGCATCGACGACCGCCTCGCTCTCGGGTCGGCCGAAACCCTCGCGTAGGATCGCGATCCGCAGCCCCTGCACGCCGCGGGTGAGCGCCGCGGTATAGGCATCGGTCTTCGGCGCATACTGGCGGGGGTCGAGGCCGTCGGCGCCGGCCAGCACCTCAAGCAGCAGCGCGTTGTCCGCCACCGTCTGCGTCATCGGGCCGGTATGGTCGATGGTGGTCTCGATCGGCATGACGCCCGTATAGGGCACCAGCCCATGGGTCGGCTTCATGCCGTAGATCCCGCAGAAGCTGGCCGGCATGCGGATCGACCCGCCTTGGTCCCCGCCGATCGCCATGTCGACCTCGCCCGCGCCGACCACCGCGCCGGAACCAGAGGACGAGCCGCCGGCCGAATAGCCGCGCTTGTGCGGGTTGTGCGTGTGCCCGGTCGAGTTGGTGTGGCTGCCGGAGGAGAGGCAGAAATGCTCGCAATGCACCTTGCCCTTGATGGTGCCGCCTGCCTCCAGGATGCGGGTCACGATGGTGGCGTCTAGATCGGGCGTGTAGCCCTTCAGCGTCGAGGCGCCGTTCATCATCGGCACGCCGGCCAGGCAGACATTGTCCTTCAACGCGACGGTCTTGCCGGCAAGCGGGCCCCGCGGCGCGCCCTGCACGTCGACCTTCACATACCAGGCGTGCAGCGGGTCTTCCTCGGCCGTCGGGCGATGACCGGCCGTGCGGGGGAACTCGACTGTCGGCAGGTTGTCCGGCATCGCGTCGAGCGTGTCGTAGTGCTTCATGGAGCTTTCCATGAGCGCCAGGAACTCGGCGATCCGCTCGTCCGACAGGTGCATCCCGAAATCCTCGACGATGCCCTTGAGCTGGCTGAAGGTGGGACGTTGGACGGTCATGCGGGCGAGCCTTTCGGTCATCGAGGCGGCGGTCTTGGCGGTTGCCAGGTCGGCTGAAGGGGATGGCGTTGCGGCATGGCCCGCCGGCCCATGGCTGGACGCGCCGTTGAGCGTCGCAGCCTTCGGTGTCGCGCGTGTCGGGCCGCCCGGCGCGGCACCATTGCCGCTGCTGAAGCCCGTGAACTCGTCGATCAGGGCACTGTCCATGTTGTGCCCGCCGATCTCGCCCTTCACCTGGCCCTTCTGCAGCACCAGCACCTTGTCCGACAGCGAGGTGATGAATTCGAGGTTCTGCTCGACCAGCAGGATCGAGAGGCCCCGGTCCTTCGCGAGCTCGGCGAGCTTGTCCTCGATCATATCGACGATTGAGGGCTGGATGCCCTCGGTCGGCTCGTCGAGCAGCAGCAGGTCGGGGCCCGAGACAAGACAGCGGGCCAGCGCCAGGAGCTGCTGCTCGCCACCCGACAGCGCGCCGCCCTGGCGCTCCAGCAAGCGCTCGAGCTGGGGAAACTCCGCCAGCACGCCCTCGATGGCTGCCGCTTCATCCTCGACGCCGTGGCTCGCCACGCCCATGCGCAGATTGTCCATGACCGAGAGCGTTGGGAAGATGCCCCGGCCCTGGGGGACATAGCCGAGGCCAAGGCGGGCGCGGGCGTGCGGTTCTTCGCGCGTGATGTCGATGCCGTCGAAGGCGACGCTGCCGCCACTGGCCTTTACGAGGCCCATGACGGTCTTCAAGAGCGTGCTCTTGCCCATGCCATTGTGGCCGAGGATGCCGACGATCTCGCCCTCGCCGACGGTCAGATCGACGCCCTGCAGCACCGGCACGCGGCCATAGCCCGAGCGGAGGCCCGTGACGGACAGCAGCGTCGGCGTCGCCATGACGCCCCCGGGGTCCGCCCCGATGTCCTTGGCCGGGCTCAATGCTTGTGCCCCAAATAGACGTCGCGCACCGTCTCGTCGGCCGAGACCTCGTCCATGCTGCCCTCCATCAACACCGCGCCGCGGTGGAAGACGGTGACCTTCGCGGCGATGGCGCGGATGAAGTTCATGTCGTGCTCCACCACGATCATCGCCGTGCTGCGGTTCAGCTCGCGTATCAGGTCGGCGGTGAACACCGTCTCTTCGTCGGTCATCCCGGCGGCGGGTTCGTCCAGCAGGACCAGCCAGGGTTCCGAGGCCATGACCATGCCGAGCTCGACCCATTGGCGCTGGCCATGGGCGAGGTTGCCGACCTTCGAGGTGCGGATATCGCCGAGGCGTACCCGCTCCAGCGTGTCGGCCGTCAGCCGCTCCGCCCTGGCGGCGCCATGGGCGCGGCGGGCGGCCAGCCAGATGCTCTCCTCCACCGTTAGCCCGTCGAAGACGTTCGGCACCTGCGTCTTGATGCCGACGCCGAGCTGCGCGATCTCGTGCGGGTTGGCGCCGGTAACGTCCAGATCGCGGATCAGCACGGTGCCTTCGGTGGGCGTGAGCTGACCGGTGAGGCATTTGAAGAAGGTGCTCTTGCCGGCGCCGTTGGGGCCAATCAGGCAGCGCAGTTCGCCGGCATCCAGGCGGAAGTCCACATTCTCGTTCGCCACGACGCCGCCGAAGCGCATGGTGAGGGCGCGGGTTTCGACCACCGCTTCCCGCCGACGGGTGCGGGCGCGACTTGCGCGGGCGCTGGTCTCCACCTCCGCCATCGCCTATTCAGCCGGCTCGAAAGCGGCGCTTGGGCCGGTGCGGGACAGGCGCCGCGCGCCATTGCGGGCGCCGTTGCGACGGGCACGCCGCAGATCGCGACGCCGGCCAAGGCGCATCCGGCTCAGGTCCATCGCCGCCGGCACCACGCCGCGGGGCAGCAGCAGTACGAACAGGATCAGGACGATCCCCAGCACCATGTTGAGGTCGAGCGTGCCCTGCTGCCCCAGCCAGGCAGTCAGATAGAACAGCCCGAAAGCCGCGAGGATCGGCCCGATCAGCGTGCCGCGACCACCCACGATCACCCAGATGATCGCCTGCGCCGCATAGCCCAGGTTGAACAGATCGGGCGTCACTCGGCCAACGCCGTTGGCCATCAGCACGCCCGCCAGCCCCGCCAGCCCGCCGCCGATGGCGAACAGGCCCAGCTTGTAGAGCCGCGCGTCATAGCCCAGCAGCTCGGCGCGCGTCTCGTTCTCGCGGATCGAGGCGCAGACCCGGCCGAAATGCGTGCGTGTCAGCCAGACGCAGCCGAAATAGCAGAGGATCAGCGCCCCCATCGCCACATAGAACACCTGGTTCGGGAACAGCATGGACGCGCTGTCCCAGGGCAGCGTCAGCGGCGGCGCGGCGGTGCCGTTGAAGCCGCCCAGCAGCGCATCGCCGATCTTGTATTCCGGCCCCGAGGTTCGGCGGATCAGGTTGAAGAAGACCAGCGTCACCACCAGCGTGATGGCACCGAGATAGACGTCCGAGACCCGGCCGTAGAAGACGAAATAGCCGAGCGCCGCGGCGAAGCCCGCTCCCATCAGGACGGCGGCGACGGTGGCGCCCGTCGTTTCACCGAAATTCTGGGCCCAGAGCGCATAGGTATAGGCGCCAAGCCCGAAGAAGGCCGTCTGGCCGAAGCAGAGGATGCCGCCATAGCCCCAGATCAGGCCCAGGCTGAGCGCCAGCAACGCCAGCGCGATCGCCGTGGTCAGGTTGATGATGGTGAAGAGCTGCAGCACCTCGGGCGCGCCCAACATGAAGGCGAGCGACAGTGCCGCCAGCAGCCAGAGCCGCGTGTTCTCGGCACGTCTCACAACGACTTCCGGAAGAACCGGCCGGTGATCCCCTGGGGCATCAGCCTGATCAGGATGACCGCGGTCAGCAGCAGTGCCACCTCGCCGAGCGTCGGCCCGGTGGCCCAGGACATGAGCCCGTTGACCGAGCCAAGCAGCGTCGCGGCCGAGAGGGTACCGGCCAGGATCGCGGCGCCGCCCGAGATGACGGTGATGAAGGCCTTGGCGATGTAGATGGCGCCGATGGTCGGCACGACGCCCGTAATCGGGGCGAGGAGCCCGCCCGCGAGCCCTGCCGCGGCCGAGCCGAAGCCGAAGGTCAGCATGTAGATGCGCGGCGTCGACACGCCGAGCGCCGCGGCCATGTCGGCGCGCTGCATCGTGCCCCGCGCCAGCAGGCCGAGCTTGGTGAAGCGCAGCACGGCATAGACCCCGCCGATCGTCAGCAGCGTCATGACGGTCAGGAACATCTCATAGCCCGAGGAGCCGTATTGCCCGATCTGGATGGCCCCGATCGGCGGCGAGATGGTGGTCGTGGTCTGCGGCCCGAAGATCGTCGTGACCAGCCCGATCAGGAACAGCGACAGCCCCCAGGTCGCCAACAGCGTGTCGATCATCCGGCCGTAGAGGAAGCGGATCAGCACCCGTTCGACGATCACACCGATCAGGCCGACGACCAGCGGCGCGCAGATCAGCATCGCGATCCAGATGTTCACGCCGTTGTTGGTGGCGACGATCACGGTATAGCCGCCGAGCATCAGGAACTCGCCATGGGCGAGATTGATCACCCGCATCATGCCGAAGATGATCGCGAGCCCCAGCCCGATCAGCGCTAGGTTCGAGATGCCGTAGACGATCTGCACGACCAGGGCGAGGAAGAGATCCAAGACGTTCTCCAGGCGGATGCATTGGGGCGACGTCCCGGGCGCGAGCCCGGGGCCGTCGCGCGCGGCTGTTTTGATCCTAGCCTATTCGATGCCGGCGGCGGCCAGCCCGTTCTCGAAGTAGAAGGTCGACTGGCCCGGGTTCGCATCGAGGTCGCAGACCAGCAGCGTGTCGGCCGGGGGCTGGGCCTCGAAGGTCTCGAGCACGTTCAGCACCTGGTCCTGCAGCTCGGCGATGGCGACGTTTTGCACGAGGTGGTTGGTCTTGGGCTCGATGGTCACGGTGCCGGAGGGGCCCTCGAAGCTGACGGGCGAGCGCAGCGCCTCGATCACCGCGGCGCGGTCGGTCGTGCCC
>JBCCSW010000184.1:0-8407 GCA_039199465.1 Pseudomonadota bacterium | reverse complement strand
CTGGAGGGGCAGCAACTGCCATTTGAAGCCCAGATACTGCATCAGCATCAGCGCGATGAAGAAGATTGGCATCGAGACGCCGGCGACCGAGAACGCCATCACCGCCCGGTCGACCAGCCGACCGCGATTGACGGCTGCCACGGTCCCCATGGCGATGCCGAGCGGGATCGACCAGAACAGCGCGGCGAACATCAGCTCGACGGTCGGGCCGCCGGCGCGGACCAGTTCCTCGGTCACCGCGATGTTATTGATCATCGAATGACCGAGATCGCCCTGCAGCACGCGGCCGAGATAGAGCACGAACTGCACGACCACCGGCTGATCCAGCCCCATGTCGCGGCGGATCTCTTCGATCACCGACTGCGGCGCCATGGGGCCGGCGATGACCACCGCGGGATCGCCCGGCACCAGCTGCAGCAGGAAGAACCCCAGCGCCAGGACACCAAGCAGCACCGGGATCGACAACAGCAGCCGGTGCACGATCTGGCGCAGCATCAGGCCGCGCGCTCGTAGACGATCTCGCCGCCGCGGATCGCCATGTCGCAGGCGACCTCGGAGAGCAGCGCCTCGGGCTCCAACTCGGTCAGGTCATGGCTGAAGACGGCGATGTCGGCGAGCTGGCCCGGCGCAAGGCGACCCTTGCGCGTCTCGGCATGCTCGCCAAAGGCACTGGCCCAGGTATAGGCGTGCAGCGCCTGTTCCAGGCTCACGGCCTGATCGGCGCCGATCACCGCCCCGGTCCGCGTCTTGCGCGTCATCATCGTATAAAGGTTGTTGAGGCTGTTGACGTCCGTCACCGGGCTGTCGGTCGAGGCGGAGGGGGTCATCCCCTCCTCGATCCAGAGGCGCAGTGGATAGCAGGCGTCGCGCCGCTCGGGCTCGAACAGATCGAAATAGCCGTCGCCCATCTCGTAGAGAAAGCTCGGCTGCGGCGCCGGGATGATGCCGAGGCGTTTCATCCGGTCCAGATGATCGCGGGTCAGGAAGCCGCAATGCTCGATGCGGTGGCGGCGCGCAATATCGGGCGCGTTGCCCATCGCCTTCTCATAGCCCGTGACGACCTGCTCGATCGCCGCGTCGCCGATGGCGTGGATCGCCATCTGATAGCCGAAGCCGTGATAGCGCTCGATCAGATCATGGCACTCGGCGTCCGTGTAGCAGAGCACGCCGAAGCTCTCCTCGCCGCCGAGATACGAGCGCGTCATGGCGGCCGTCTTCCCGCCGGCGCTGCCGTCGGTGAAGATCTTGACCGGGCCGGTGCGCAGCATGTCGTCGCCGTCACCGGTCACCATTCCCTCGGCCGCCGCCTGGTCGGCGATACCCGCCGGCCCGCCGTTCAGGCATTGATAGGTGCGCACCGGCAGCCGCGCCATGCGCTTGGCGGTGCGATACGCGGCCATCTCGCGCATGCCGTAATACATGCCGACCGCGGCATCCATGACCGAGGTGACACCGAAGGACAGGCAGTAGCGCCCCGCCCGCTCGATCGCATCCACCAGCATCTCGTCGGTCGCCTCGGGCAGCACGGCCTTCACCGGGTCGCGACCGTTCTCGGCCAACAGGCCCGTCAGCCGGCCGTCGCGCTGTTCAATCACCCCGCCCGGCGGCACCGGTGTCTCTGGCGTCAGGCCGGCGAGCGTCATCGCCGCGGTGTTCACCACCGTCAGATGGCCGCAGGTGCGCATCAGGTAGACCGGGTGATCGGGCGCGACCGCGTCGAGGTCGTCGACCGTCGGATGCAGCCGCGACTGGAAGCGCGTGTTGTCGTAGCCGCGCGCGAAGATCCACTCGCCCTTGGGCGTCACGGCCGCACGGGCAGCGATCGCGTCCTTCAGCGCCTCAAGCGTCGGGGCAGTGTTGGCGCGCACATCCACCGCCATCATCGCGAGGCCGAGCGGCAGCAGGTGAAGATGCGCGTCGTTGAGGCCGGGCGTCGCCATCCGACCATCCAGCTCGATCACTCTGGTAGTGTCGCCGATCAGCGGTGCGATCTCGCCCGCACTACCGGTGGCCAGCACCCGTCCGGACCAGAGCGCAACGGCGTCGACCGCGCCCTCCGCCTTTCCACACCACACCCTGCCGCCCCGCAGGACGATGTCGGCCTTCGGCATCACAGCCGGATTCTCCGTCTGAACTCCGTGGGTTAAGAGAATATCAAGCCCATCAGAAATGCAAGTAGTCTACAAGCGCCTAGGAAATCACCAGTTTTCGCGGACATCTGCTCTGATGATCGGCAAACAACACCAGAAGCCGACTTTTTGCGGCCTCAGCCGTCTGCGGTGACGACGCCGGCCCGCGTCGGCAGCACACCAACGCCTCGATACCGACCGCGGCGATGCCCCTCAGCCTGCCATCGCGATCAGCGTCCGCTCGCTGCCGCGCCCGCCAAGCAGGCTGAGGCCGACCGGCGCGCCACCTGCCAGCCCGGCAGGGATCGAGAGCTGCGGCAGGCCCGCCAGACCCGCCGCGCAGAGCATCCGAAGTGCCCTGCGCCGAAACGTGTCGAGATCGCCCTCGCTCGCCGTTCGCAGCGGCGCGGGGCCCGGGCTGGTCGGCAGCACCAGCACCGCGCCACCGTCCAGCACCGCCTCCAGCCGGGCGCGGACCGTCTCGCGCGTCGTGCGGGCGGTCGCCCATTGTGTGGCAGTGATGCCGGCCGCCATCCGGAAGCGGTCGGCGACGCCGGGGCCGAAGCTGGGGGCCGTCGCCTCGACCCACGGCCCGTGCGCCTGCCAGACCTCCGCCGCCTGGGCCACGCGAAAGGTCTCGAACCAGATGTCGAGGCCATCGGGGGCCAGACGAAGCGGCGTCGCCGGACCATGCGCGGCCTGCAGCGTGGCGAGCGCTGGCGCGACGGCCGCCACGGTGTCCGCCTCGGCCTCGGCCCAGACATCGACCGGCAGCAGCAGGCGATGCGGCCTGCTGTCCGCCGGGGGCAGCGCAAACACCTCGGCCACCCGGTCCATCAGCGCCAGATCGCGGGCGAACCAGCCGACCGTGTCGAAGCTCGGCGCCAGCGGCATCGTCCGGTCGATCGGGATGGCGCCATGGGTCGTCCGCAGGCCGTAGACCCCGCAAAACGAGGCCGGCATGCGGACCGAGCCGCCGGTGTCGGAGCCGAGCCCGATATCGACCAGCCCTGCCGCAACCGCCGCGACCGAGCCCGAGGACGAGCCGCCCGGCACCCGGTCCGGCGCCGCGGTATTCACCGGCGTGCCGTAATGCGCATTCGCCCCCATCAGCGAATAGGCGATCTCGTCGGTATGGGTCTTGCCGACCAGCCGGGCGCCCGCCCCCAGCAACGTGGCGACGGGGGGCGCATGCGCCTCGGCCGGGCCATGCGTGCGCGCCCAGTCGGGACTGCCGCAGCCCGTCAGGTGGCCGGCGACGTCGAAGATGTCCTTGGCCCCGAAGGTGAGACCGGCGAGCGGGCCGGCCGCTGCGCCCTCGATCTCGAACTGCGAGACGAAGGCGTTGACGGTGTCTTCCATCCCAGCCCCCTCAGACCGGCGCGTGCAGTTCGGGCAGCGCCCGGGTGAAGACCGGCCGGCCGCGCTTGAAGCCGTGCATCGGCTGGGCGAGCTCCGCCACCGCCATGGCCGGATCGGTCGCGTCCAGCACCACGACATCCGCGGCCATGCCCGGCGCGAGGCCGTAGTCGTCGAGGTTCATCAGCCGGGCCGAGCCGGAGGACACCATCTCCAGGCACGCTTCCATCCCCTGTCGGCTGCCGATCTGGGTGATGTTGGCATAGAGGTTGGCCATCCGGATCAGCGAGCAGTCGCCGAACGGCGTGAACGGGTTCAGCACATTGTTAGTCGACAGCGAGCAGGTCACGCCTGCCGCCGCGAACTGATGCAGCGGCGTGACCCCGCGCGGCACGCTCCAATTCGCCTCGTGCTCGCGGTGCATCAAGAACAGGTCGGTGGCCGGCAGCACGGTCACCGCCACGCCCGCATCGGCCAACCGCCGGCCGAGCGCGGTGAAATCCTCGCGCGCCATCTGGGCGAAGCGGGTGACATGGCCGACCGCGACGCGCCCGCCCCAGCCGTGCTCCTCGGTCCGGCGGCAGACATGGTCGATCGTCATCTCCGAGGTGTCGGGCCCGAAGTCGAGATGCATGTCGACATCGACGTCGTACTCGCGCGCCAACGCGAAGACGCGGTCGATCTGGCCGTGCGGGTCGCTGTCGGTATAGGGCGCGGCGCCGATCGCGCCGGCACCGTCCTCGAGCGCCGCGACCATCAACGCGTCGGTGCCGGGATTGTTGAGCAATCCCTCCTGCGGGAAGATGCAGATCTCGACATCGATCGCCCAGGCGAACTCGGCCACCGCGGCCTTCACGCCCTCATAGCCGCGCAGGCCGATGGTGGGATCGGTCTCGACATGGGTGCGCATCCGGGTCGTGCCGTTCAACACGCATTTGCGCAGCGTCCGTGCGGCGCGCGCGGCCACGTCCTCGACGCTGAAATCCGCCTTCAGCACGGCCACCTCGCCGATCGCCTCCGCCAAACCGCCCTTCAGCGTGCAGCGCTCCAGGATACAGGATTTGTCGAGGTGGATATGGCTCTCGCAGAAGCCCGGCACGACCAGCCGGCCGCCTAGCGTCAGGCTCCGCTCGCCCGGCGCCAGGCCGGGGCGCATCTCGACGATGCGACCCTTGTGGATGCCGATGTCGAGCGGGCCGTCGCCGCCGACCGGGCGCACGTCGTGGAGCGTGAGGTCCATGGTCTTCCCTGTCTTTGTCGAAGGTCTATTCCGCGGCGCCCAGATAGGCCTGCTCGATGGCCGCATCCTCGCGCAGCGCCGCTGCAGGGCCCTGCTTCACGATCGCGCCGCTCTCCAGCACATAGGCGCGGTCGGCGATGCCGAGGGCGAGCGTCGCCATCTGGTCGACGAGCAGGACCGTGACGCCCTCGTCCCGGAGATCGGCGAGCGCGTCGTAGAGCTCGCGCACCATCGCGGGCGCGAGGCCGAGTGAGGGTTCGTCCAGCAGGATGATCCGCGGCCGGGCGATCAGACCGCGCGCAATGGCGAGCATCTGCTGCTCGCCGCCCGACAGCACGCCGGCCGGCCGGTCGATGCGCTCGCGCAGGCGCGGGAAGCGGGCGAGCAGCGCTTCTATCTCTGGCTCGGCATCGATGGCGCCGCGCGTGTAGGCGCCAAGGCGGATGTTCTCGCGCACGCTCAGCTCGGGGAACACCTGCCGCCCCTCGGGCACCAGGGCGAGGCCGGCTGCGGCGATGGCATGCGCCTCGGTCCGCGCGATTTCGCGATCGTCCAGCAGGACCGAGCCGTCGACCGGCCGGTGCAGCCCGGCGATGGCGCGCATCATGGTGGATTTGCCGGCGCCGTTGGCACCCAGAACCGCGACCGTCTCGCCGGGATAGACGGCGGTCTCGACATCGCGCAGCACGGGTGCTGCGCCATAGCCAGCGGTCAGGTGCATGGTGCCGAGGACGGCGACCTTCTCGCCCGACCAGGGCGCCGCGCGCGGGCGGCCCAGATAGCCCGCATCGCCCAGATACGCACGGCGCACCGCAGGGTCAGCGCGCACCTCGGCCGGCGTGCCGTCAGCGATTGGGCTGCCCGCATCCAGCACGACCACCCGGTCCGACACGCCCATGACCAGGCCCATGTCGTGCTCGACCAGCACCAGCGCGATCCCGGCATCGGCGATGCGCCGCAGCAGACCCGACAGCGCGTCCTTATCGCCCTGGCCGAGCCCCGCGGCAGGCTCGTCCAGCAGCAGCACGGCTGGGCGGGTGGCGAGCGCCCGCGCGATCTCGACCAGGCGTCTGTCGACATGCGGCAGGGCGCCGGCCACGCGGTCCAAGGGGCCGCGATAGCCGACGAAGGCCAGCAGATCGGCGGCCATCGCCCGCGCCTCGTCCCCCGGCGGGCGGGCGAAGGGGATGCCGAGATCGCCCCGGCACTCGGCCACCAGCACGTTGTCGATGACGCTCAGATGCTCGAAGAGCTGCGTGGTCTGGTAGGTGCGCGCGATCCCTGCCCGGGCCGCGGTATGGGCAGTGCTGCCGGCAAGCTCACGACCCAGCCGGATTGAGCCGGCATCGGGCGCGTAGAAGCCGCCGATCATGTTGAGCACGGTCGTCTTGCCCGCCCCGTTCGGCCCGATGACCGAGGTGATCCGCCCCGGCTCGGCCGTGAAGCCCACATCGCGCGCCGCCTGCACGCCGCCAAAGGCGATGGAGAGGCCCGAGACCTGCAGCGCCCGCGCACGGTCGCGGCCCGCGAGGTCGAGGATCTGCGCAAGGCTCTGACCGCTGGCAGCGGCCGGCCGCGGGTCCTCCCGCACCAGCGCCCGGGTAACGAGACCCGCCATGCCGGTCGGTGCGGCAAGCAGAACGCCCAGCATGAGGCCGCCGAAGAACAGCAACCGATACTCGGCGAGGCCTGAGAGAAGCTCGGGCAGCAGCACGGTGACCAGCACACCCAGAACCGGGCCCAGCAGCGTGCCGGCGCCGCCAACGACCACCGCCAACAGGAACAGGATCGACTGGAAGAACGGAAAGCTGCCCGGGCTGATGAAGCCCTGCAGCGGCGTGAACAGCGCGCCCCCCAGCGCGGCCAGCGCCGCTGAGATCACGAAGGCCACGGTCTTGATGCGCAGCGGATCGAGGCCGATGGACTGCGCCGCGACCTCCGAGCCGGCGACGGCACGCATACCGAGCCCCCAGCGCCCGCGCGCCAGCAGGTAATAGGCGGTGAGCGACAGCCCGGCGGCGAGCGCCGCGAGCACCGCCATCTCGGGCTCGAAAAACATCCGCCCGGCCAGCGTTGGCGGCGTGAAGCCCATCAGCCCGTTCTGCCCACCGGTCACGTCGCGCCACTCGATCGCGCCATGCTCGACGATGAAGGCGAAGGCGATGGTCATCATCGCGAGATAGGGCCCGCTGACGCGCAGCGCCGGCAGGGCCAGCAGACCGCCGACGACCGCGCCGAACAGCACGGCGACCGGCAGGGCCAGCCAAAAGCTCCACCCCGCCAGCATCGCGATGCCGGTGGCGTAGGCGCCCAGCGCGAAGAAGCCGACATGGCCGAACGAGATCTGGCCCGACAGGCCCAGCAGCACGTTGAGCACGACACCGACGCAGAGGTTGATGGCCGCCAGCGCCAGGATGAAGACGAAATAGCCGCCCAGCGTGAAGGCCCCAACCACCGAAGCCGCCGTCAGCAGTGCGATGGCGCCGAGCGCCACCCATGGGTTGCGCATCGCCCAGGTCGTGGCCCCGATCACCCGGTCCGCCGCAGCCACAGCCTCAGACCTTCTTGATCGCGGCGGTGCCGAACAACCCGTTCGGCAGGGTGACCAGCACCAGGATGACGACCGAGAACGACACGATCTGGGTGTAGGAGGAGCCGAGATAGGCGGTCGTCAGCGCCTCGACGCAGCCATAGAGGATACCCGCGATCACGCAGCCCCAGGCGCTCAAGATCCCGCCCAGGATGGCGGCGGCGAAGGCCTTGATGCCGAAGATCGTCCCCATGCTGGAACTGACGTTGAAGAGCGGCGCGATCAGCAGCCCGGCGATGCCGGCGAAGACGGCGCTGACGGCGAACGCGCCGGCGATCATCACCCGCGTGTTGACGCCCATCAGCCGTGCGGTGTCGGGCCGCTGCACGGTGGCCAGCATCGCCTTGCCGATGCGCGTGCGCGCCTGCAACAGCGCCAGCCCCGCCGCGACGGCGATACCCACCAGCGGGATGATCAGCTGCAGCGGAAATGCGCCCGCGCCGAACACCTCCACCGGCTCGGTCGCGAGCGCCGAGGGCAGGCTCCGCGGCTCCTTGCCGAAAGTGAACAGCACGACGTTGTCGAGTACGATGCCGCCCGCCACCGTCGCCATCAGCCAGGCATCCGAGCCGCGAGCGACGAAGGGCCGGACGAGGCACCGTTCGACCACCAGGCCGAGCAGCGCGCAGCAGATCAGCGCCGCGACGACCGCCGGCAATACCGGCCAACCCAGCGTGACGATGAACGTATGGCCCATGACTGCGCCGAACATCATCGACGAGCCCTGGCTGAAATTCACCGTCTTCGACACCGCATAGGTGACGTGGAAGCCCAGCGCGAGCAGGCCGTACATCGCGCCGAGGCCAAGCCCGGTGATGAGCGTCGAGACGATCATGCGGCGATCAGCAGACGGCCGATTGTCCCGCGCCCGGACTGCGGGCGCGAGCGGGCCGTCTGAGGCTTCGCTAGGGGTTCCAGATCGCTCACTGGATCGGGATGATCTCGCCGTCGATGAACCGGGTGAAGACATAGTCGTCGGGCCCCAGCGCGTCGTGCTGCTCGGGCGTGAACGGTTTCTCGTAGGTCTTGATCAGCCCCTCGTAGGTGTCGATGGCATAGTAACCCTCGCGGATCGCCGGGCCGTCGGTG